>DUSB01000182.1 GCA_012840625.1 Syntrophomonadaceae bacterium | reverse complement strand
TTATAACCTTTATAGGAATGCTCATTGCCTTACCTCAGTTTCTATTACAGGCAGGAAAATTTGGGAACTGGACATTTGATTGGATCCGCTTCTTCGCCATAGCTGTACCGGCTCTTTTTTATATGCTGGCCCAGTCTTTTAGCTGGATACCAAACCCGAAGCTAGCACCTTATATCAATAATTCAACCTTATACATAGTAAGCGGAATATTATTAGGTTACAGCTTTTTAGCCTCTTTTAGCAAACAACTGACCCAATAATCTAAAAACCATTGTGACAGATCGCAAACACTGGCCGGTCAAATAATTGTAAAGTATGCTGCACAGCATGAGCAATATCCGCACCAAAATCAATAATCACACCGTCAAAATCAAAAATTATGGTATCTACCCGGTATTCC
This sequence comes from Syntrophomonadaceae bacterium, assembly GCA_012840625.1. Classification (GTDB taxonomy): domain Bacteria; phylum Bacillota; class Syntrophomonadia; order Syntrophomonadales; family Syntrophomonadaceae; genus DUSB01. The sequence goes on along the minus strand of DUSB01000182.1, from coordinate 3,556 downwards.
ATATCCAACCCCTTCTTGATATCAGGTACCTGACGGTTTAATTTTCTAAAGCTAAATCTCAGTCTATCAAAATTCTGCGGATGATATCAATCACCCAGTAAAACATTCCTACTAACAAGGGAATCATAACCAAAATTAAAAATAGCTTTTTGAACTGTAACCGATGTTTGAGTATGTATCCTGTACCTGTATCTTTAGCAAAGATGCTTTCATAGTTATTGAAGTTATTAAAATCGAATTCGTCGTCTTTAGGTACCTGGTTCATTTCCTCCAGCAGTACTCTGGCCAGACTAATTTCTTGATTAGGAACATAAACATCATATCCTGTGCTGACTATGCCCATAAGGATTTGCATATAAACTCCTGTTCCGCGGGATTTATGTAATATCGGGACCCCATTCTGGGCAAAAAAATTTTTCAACCATTCAAGTTCATATATGTCGCGGACATTACACAGAAACACCCATTTATCCAGCTGACGATTCTGCATCTTACCCTATCCCTTTTCTTTTTGTAATATAGATATATAAACTGCCAAAATCCCATCGGTAATTAATAAACTCTATACTATAGCACCAGGATCGATCGAAGGTCTTATCTATACTAAGGTCTGCAGATGTAAACATCTAATTGCTCCAGCGGAAGTAATATTTAAATGCTGCCTTTTTCCTGGCTGCTTGGTAAAAGATAAATCAGGAAACTATCCCAGCATCTGGATTATACGAAAAAACGGTGTTTTCCAGGAGAATAAACATTTATCCAGTCCTGTTTCACCATCATTGCACATGGTTTCTTATCCTGTAAGACAAGTTTTAGCACGTACTAAACATTCTATTCATTCATGAATATCTGCTGTCAGAAACTAAAAAACAGCACATAGTTTATCCTCTGGTGGGTCAAAATAAATTTAAAATCCTATTTGTTTAGAGGTGTTTGGTGATTAAGAAAGTAGTTTATTTTGATTATGGAGGCAGCCATACATCAATACTGGCAGCCTGCATTCATTGTGGCAAAATACCTGCTGATGAAGTACCAGATGGGAACACCCTAATGGAGCTCCCTTACCTGGATAAAACCAGCGCCGAAGATTTTGGCAAAATAAAGTATATTGGTACCGATGAGAGCGGTAATGAAATCTATGCGTTGGGGACAAAGGCCTCTGATTCAGGGCCTTTGTTGCAGGATTTAGCAGTCCTGCAGGGTATTGACGATGAATTTGAGTTTATACGCACCACACCATTTGTCAATCCTATACTAAGAATCGGGGGCTTCCTATCTCGTTCAGCCTCTCTACCCTTTGTTGGACGCCCGCTGCTAATTAGCGGCCTGAAAAAGGCCTACCCTTATATCAGTACTTTTGTTGAGCAAAACCGGATTGTTTTAGGAGGAGAAATGCAATGAAGTACTTGTTCACAGGTAAAACCGCCACTTTTGATTCGCTGGCTGTAGCTCTGGGCTATTTAGGTCTTCCCAACCTTGAGGAATCTCCCATTTTTGCCAGATTGGAAATTGAAAACAGCGGACGAGCCGCCAGAATATTTAATGATACAAATAATGATGAATATTACATTGCTGCTGCCAAAAACCCTGCCATTATTGCCACCATTAACCGGGAATTAATAAGCTTATCTAGAAAAAATAAGGTAAATTCGTTACAGGTCATTCCCCTTTCTATTCCCGGGGATACTATAACACAGATTCTTGTCCAGCTTGCTAACCTTCCTCTCATAGGCTCCTGGTTTTTAAAATGGGCCAGACTACGCACCTTACAGCGTAAAGATATGCTTTTTGAATTGGGACAAAATCTTCTTTCTGAGCAAAAAGGCAACCTCAATGCTCGCCCCCAGAATATTGCTGCCAAACCATTTCAGGAAAAGCAGGAAAATTAGAATCTTTGCTGTCTGGCACTTTTTAGAATTTCTATATCCTTATCCAGTTCTTCATAAGGAGTCTCCAGAATAAAGGGCAACTTGCTAAAAAATTCATGGTGGAGCAGCTTCCTAAAGCTGGATTCACCAATAAAGCCTTCGCCTATATGCGCATGGCGATCACGTCGGGACCCCAGCTCCGTCTGGCTATCATTACTATGTAAAATTTTAATAGCTTCCCGCCCACAGGTATGATCAATTGCCGCCAGAAGATCTTCAATCCCCTCTGTGCTGCTTACATCATATCCAGCTGCAAATAAATGGCAGGTATCTATACATACCCCTATATGTCTCTTGTTATGAATAGCCTGCATAATGGTATTGATCTCTTCAAAATTCCGGCCAATCTCTGTTCCCCGCCCGGCCATAGTTTCCAGCAACAGAGTAGTCTCACCGGTATAATGATCCAGCACCTGATTAAGCAGGGTCACAATTCTTTTTATGCCTTGTTCCAGGTTTGAACTGGTATAGGAACCCGGATGAAGAACCAGATAATCGGCTCCTAATGTGCTGCAGCGTTCTAGCTCCTCCTGTACCACCTGCAGGGCAAATTTATATACATCATCTTTTACTGCCGCTGGATTGCAGGTATAGGGAATATGAACTACCACTGGTTTAATATCATGGGCGTGCATAGTGGTATTAAAATAGCTGATTTCTTCTTCACTGAGTTTTCGAGCCACTCCCCCTCGCGGATTGCGTACGAAGATCTGCAGGGCCTCTAAACCTCTGGCTACTGCCTCATCAGCAACGTACTTCAGACCCTTGCCTATGGGTAAATGAGCTCCAATTCTTGTTGGGTTTAAAATAATACTTCATCCCTTCTTATAATTTACCTTCTACTCAAAGTATACTATCCAAGCATTATAAGACCAAATTCTCCTCTAATTACTAATAACCGTCATCCTTTCCAATCATGCCATCTTAAGGGAGCACTACGAAAGTTAGAATCTCAGGTACCTGACAACAATATGGTAGACATTACCTTTGACGACTAATTGTTGTAAAAGCTAGGATGATATATATATTTGTCGCAAAGATCTTAAATCCTTTTTTGCAGGGAGGGCTTATGTTTAAGAAAAGAACAATAACACTGGTTATCGTACTGCTATTATTCTTTATAGCACTTTTTACTTATAATCATGTATATAAGGGATCTGCACCAACCGTAGATACAGTACGGGTTGAGGCGCAAGATAACAGCGCTGTTTTGTATGGAATGATAACCGATGAGGGCGGCAAAAAAGTTCGCCAATATGGGTTTAAATGGGGAACCAACCAGGATCTTAAGCAGATGAAAACCTTTAGCAAAAACATTAACGCCAACCAGGAATTTACTGTTACCTTGAAGGGATTAAAACCAGGAACATATTATTATCAGGCCTATGCCATTAATGCTAAAGGTCCTGGTTATGGTACCATCAAACGTTTTATCATCAAAGATAAACACCATCAAGCACCAACAGTCGTTATCAGCAACCCGAAGGACCGATCCAGCTTGCCAGTTGGTACCAGGGTTAAAATAGTGGCGGCAGCAAAAGATGCATCGAAGATAGAAAACATCAGCCTCTATATTAACGGTTCCCTGATAATTAAGAAAAATGGAGCCAGCCTGGAATATACCTGGG
>DUSB01000181.1 GCA_012840625.1 Syntrophomonadaceae bacterium | reverse complement strand
TTTGACCACAAATATACTGAAATTTAACGTAATTAGATAAAACTAGATGAAAAGCTAAACAAGAGAAAAGCCCGATATATCGGGCTTAACGAGATAGGATGAAACCGTATAAAATAGCTGATTTGTTACTTTTAATCAGGGCGTCCCGCGTTCGAGTCGCGGATGGCCCACCATAGTAAAATAGGAGCTTCCAGAGTTTTTGGAAGCTCTTTATTTTTGCCATTTGACCACAATTATTACTCTTTGTGGTCAAATGGCAAAATACCTTCCAGATTGGGCAAAATAAATTGCTCGGGAATTTACCCACTTAATGTTGACATTAACAATTAACGTTGCTTACTTTACTTTTCGAATGCTTGCGGTGTATATGGCAAGTTAAAAATACAGCAGTAAATTGGAAAAAAATCATCGCCAGCACCCCGAAAATATACTACCCTTTTTGTTGAAAAGACAAAAGGAGGTAGTTGAGAAAGGATGCTAACGATGATACAGCAATATCATATCAAACACTCAAGCTTTCACAAAGGTAAATCCCTTGGGAATATTACCCAAGAAACTGGTCATGATTTCAAAACTGTAAAAAATACGCTGAACAATCCGATTCCAATGAAATCCGAAAAACCAAACGAGGATGACCTTCAAAACTTGATCCGGTAAAACCAATTATATAGGCCTCTTAGACCTTTAAAATTATATACATTTTATAGATCAGCTAAATATAGGCATTTATTCTGGAATTTATCAGATATATGCATATTGAAACCCTTGATTTTTAGATAATTACACTATTAAGACTAAAGTAGGGATAGATTTCCCGGTAATTCCAGCCACTTTATTATTGGCCTAATTGGCGCTTGACCATTTTCAATTCTTCTTCTAAATATTCTCTGTAGCCTGTCAGATCATTAGCTCCGGCTTCCTGCCGATATCCGTAACCCCTTCCGCCTCCACGGCGAAAAGCGGGTTTACGTCCTGCACGGATACCACGACCAAAGCCAGAAGCAGATCTCTGCGCCCCTGCATCCCGGCAGCGCCCCATCGCTCTTCCTGTTCGCGGCCCTTCATTTAAAGGACCCATTCTGTTAAATCCTGGCATATTTATCACCTGCCCTTCTAATTATGAGCATATGTTCATTTATTATGATAATTTTATTATGAACATATGTCAAATTAAATCTTGCTTGTTTTCTCTTTTTTGTTTTTGCTATGGGTGATATTCTTGCAATTTTTAACCGTATGAGCTACTTTTAAATCGTGAAGGTGATTCTCGCTATTTCACGCTAGGCTTTGTTTGGTATAAATTAGCTATACTAATTGCTCCAAAAAGCGCTTATACTCTACCTTATAACTTATACCGGACTATGATGTATTGTTGGGAGGATGATTATGTTAGTTGTTACAGGTGCCACAGGACATATTGGTAATATGCTGGTCAGAAAACTGATAACCACCGGGAAAAAGGTCAGGGCTGTGGTACCGCCTTTTGATCGTCCTGATTCCATCAAAGATCTGGATGTAGAGCTGGTTTATGCTGATGTCAGGGACATGCCCGCTCTGCTATCTGCCTTTAAGGGTGCAGAATATGTTTATCACCTGGCGGGTATTGTATCGATTGGTTCTGGCCAAAGCAGGCTGCTTAATGACGTAAATGTCAACGGTACGAAAAATGTAATTGATGCCTGTATGCAGATCGGGGTAAAACGTCTGCTATATGTAAGTTCCATTCACGCCTTTACGGAACCTCCTCATGGTGTTCCTATTATTGAAACCAAAGAGTTTGATCCCTCTACAGTGCTCGGCTACTACGCTCAATCCAAAGCAGCTGCTACCAGAGAGGTATTACAGGCTGTCAGGACCAGGGGCCTGGATGCCGTCATCGTACACCCTACCGGCGTCATCGGTCCCTATGATTTTAACCCGTCTAATATGGGACAGCTAATTCTTGATTATATGAACCAGCAATTATATGCCTATATTGACGGAGCCTATGATTTTGTCGATGTCCGCGATGTGGCCCAGGGCATTATCCTGGCCAGTGATAAGGGACAGGTCGGCGAAAATTATATCTTATCCGGTCAACAGATAAGCATTAAACAAATACTAACCATCCTGGAAGAGGAAACAGGCATAAAAGCACCCCGTATTAAACTTCCCCTGTGGGTAGCAAAAATGACCGCCCCGGCAGCGGAGCTTTATTATCGCCTCAAAAATCAAACGCCCCTGTTCACCTCCTATTCGATCAGTACCTTAACCAGCAATTCGCTCACCACCCATCAAAAGGCTACGCGGGAGCTGGGCTACACGAACAGACCCATTCACGCATCTCTTCGCGACGCCATCCAGTGGTTTAAAGCTAACCTGCTTGCCCGGCAACAGTATTGCTAAAAGGCCTGGCATAAGTAGATTGCGCAACTTCATAAATATAAGCGTGAAGGCAAATCATGGAGGAGAATCGATGTGCGTGTTATAAAAAATCACCTGACAATCGGTCTTATTTATAAAGATGTCTGGCGTTTAATTCCAGCCTCGGTAGGAACCCTGGTTTCCCTCGGCTACCAGCTGGTAAATCTCTATGGTTTTCTGCCGGCCATCATCATAACAGTTTTTATGGCGGGAATAATCGCAGCCTTACTAAGTCTGAACCTTTACTTACTCAGCTTTTTCCACCTGAATTTCCAGCTGTGTGTATTGATTGCTGCTGTTATTATGGTAATGTTTCTGCTGGTCTGGCTGCTGGTCAACCTGTATATGAACCGGCGTATAAAGCTGCGTATCTCCAAACTCAGTTACTCCTCACGGGCAGCCCTGAACATCCTGTCTCTGTTGCTGTGCAATAAGATCATTCCCATAAAAAGCGCACCGCGCACACAGTTCTGGGAACTGCATTTTAAACCGACCATAGCCGGTCAGGTACAAAGCTTGGAAGCCGAAGAATTAAATGCCGCCATCCAGGCAGATTACAAACAGCTGGCAGCTAAACTGGCACCCGATACTGTCTTATTTGGGTGTACGCCCGGCTGTCTGGAAAAGCGTATGCAGATGGCCGGCATCAAAAGTACTCAGTTTCAAATTGAAAAAACCATCATTCCACCTGAACATGCTCACGTTTTTGGCCTGAAACGCTCTTTTTTCCTTCATGTTTTGAGCTTTCAGCCCTTATTAGACGAAGAACGATAGTATCGGCAGATTTCCGGTGAGTAGATGGACATCCGATGTACGCGCTTTACAAAAGAAGTGGCAGGATGGTCCAAAAGTGCTTTCATTGAGGTAAACAGTTGCTCAGAATCATTGGTATGAATGGTTTTACCATGTGAGCGCAGGATGGTATGTGCCTCTAACGAAGCCAATTTGTCATAAGAAGATCTCATCTGCCCTGGAAATAAGATGGGGAGCGGAAGCTGATTTTTACTTTTTACATCGCAGATGAGGTCAGCAATATATACAATTCGTTCTTCTGGATGGAAAAAAGCCAGATCATGCAGCGTATGCCCCGGAACATTTAGTACCATCCAGTCAGGAAAAAACGGTAAGACCCGCCCCTCCTCCAGCAAGTAATCCGGGTAAATGTAGCGATGAAAAAGTATTCTTTCCAGTCTGCGCCGATTGCGGTAAGCTACCGTACTGGCCATATAGCAGTCCAGCTTATGCTGCAGAGCACCGCCAGGACCGGCATACCAGCGATCAGCCTCGGTATGAGCAGCAATGGGGATACCGTATTTTCGGCGCAGTTCAGCCGCACCCCCCGCATGATCAGGATGCATATGACTAACCACTATAAGCTTGATAGCTTCTGGAGAACACTTGAGCGTACGTCGACAATAGTCCTCAATCCTCCTTACATCATTGATGCAGCCACTATCAAACAGAAGTAGTCCCTTCTCATATTCGATCAGCAGGATGGTGCTGATATAAGCATCAATTTCATGGATGCGGAATGAAGATGTTTCCTGATCTGCCCCGCATTTTTCCTTCAAAACAAGCACTTCCCCATAAGCTTTGTTTCATGGTAATATTATCCATTTATTAATTCTTATATTACCTCATGCTATGCAAAAAGTTAATTCTAAATCTTCTTTAAAACAAAAACAGCCCCCTGGTTAATGGGGGCTGCTTCTACTTTTAATAGCTATTATTGAATTCCGATGCTATTCGTTCATGACATACTGATCTTTGAGACTGAGCACATGATTTTCCCATACTCTTTCGCAGCGTTTGGTATCAATGATGGGATCCATAATCATCTTATTGATTATTTCGATCTGTTCGGGTCTCTGTTCGAAAGTGGAACGGAACATCAG
>DUSB01000180.1 GCA_012840625.1 Syntrophomonadaceae bacterium | reverse complement strand
GCATGCCCTCTTTCTGATCCTCGCCTGAGAAGAGCATAGACCAGGCAATCTGTTCCATGCGGCAGCCGGTCTTGATGTCGGTATTCATAGACATGTTAACGGCGTTCTTGGCCTCACGTAGTGCCAGAGGGCTCTTTCGGGAAATTTTGCGAGCGATTTTCTCAGCCGTTTCCATTACTTCATCGGCTGGTACTACCATATTAGCTAAGCCAATGCGGTAAGCGGTTTCGGCATCGAAGAAGTCGCCAGTGAAGACATATTGTTTAGCTATATTGATAGCAGCTTGGCGCGGGAAGCGCTGGGTTCCGCCGGCACCGGGGAAGATGCCCAGATTAATCTCCGGTAATCCCAGAGTAGCATTATCACCAATGATGTGAATATCGCAGGCCATTACTACTTCTAAGCCACCACCCAGTGCCAGTCCGCGTACGGCGGCGATGGTTGGCTTGTGGTTATCCTCAATCGCAAATTGGGTGCGATGAACTTTATCCAGGAAATTGCGAGCTTCGAAAGCGTTATACTTGGCTACGGCTGTAATATCAGCTCCAGCGGCAAAGGCATTTTCATTACCGTAGATGATAATAACCTTTACATCTGGATCTTCGTTGAAAGCAAACAGAACTTCAGCAGATTCATCCAGAAGCTTAACATTCACCGCATTAAAGGCCTTTGGACGATTAAACTGCAGATATCCGATCCCATTTTCCACAGACGCATTAATCGTTTCATAGGAAACGCCACGATATGGTTCCATAGAATATTACCCCCCATTTCATTTTTTAGGTCCCCGAGTTGTTGATTAGTTACCTTTCTTTACTATTATATTCATTTAAATATTAGCATAAGATGAGGACAAGACAGAATAAAAATTAAGATTATTTTGCTACAATATTCGTAAAAAATTTATTAAAAAAGAGCAAAAATTATCTAGTATTGTAGATATTAATCTAATTATGCAGGAATGAAAAAAAGAACCGCGAATATAAACTATGATATGGTAACAAAAAATAAAGGAGTGTTTTTTATGGAGTGGTACAAGGGAAAAGAATATGAAACTATTCTAACCTGGGTAGAAGATTCAATAGGATTTGTTCAACTAAACCGCCCCAAGGCGTATAACGCTCTCAATCCATTGCTGATGGATGAAGCTTATGACGCACTGAATCGCTATTCAGCAGATCCAGACATTCGTGCTATTATTATCTGCGGTAATGAAAAAGCCTTTGCAGCGGGGGCTGATCTCAAGGCTGTTGCCCGCTATAATGCCTTTGAAGCTCGCGATTTTATTGACAAGGTTCACCGTACCCTGTTCGCGGTTGAAGACAATCATAAGCCTACCATTGGTGTTGCCAGAGGGGTAGCACTGGGTGGGGGGCTGGAACTTTTTCTGGCCTGCGACATTCATATCGTTGCCGAAGATGCCACCCTGGGATTGCCGGAGATTAATTTGGGAATCTTCCCCGGCGGCGGCGGAACCCAGCGTTTCCCGCGTCAAGCTGCTATCAATATAGCTAAACAATATATCTTCACTGGCGACTTTTTTGATGCTGAAACCGCTTACCGCATTGGCATTGCCAATATGGTCGTTCCAGCCGATGAAGCTATGGATGCAGCCCGCAAGATAGCCAGGAAGATATGCAGAAAGAGTCCGCTGGCTCTGCGTGAAGCCAAAAATGCAGTCAATATGTCCATGAATACGGATATCAAAACTGGCTGCCGCATGGAACAGATTGCTTGGTCCATGCTCTTCTCAGGCGAGGATCAGAAAGAGGGCATGCAGGCCTTCCTGGAAAACCGTAAAGCTGAATTTAAAGGAAAATAGCAAGATCTAAACAGTAAAGCCGGGGTTGACCCCGGCTTTTTGTTTGCCCGGAATGGGCATGCTTATTTTAAGAGAGCAAAGCATTCGTTTAATCCTTAAAGCACTGTACTATTCACAGTGTCACATAAGGGGGCAGATCTTGCCCTCGTGATACTATTACTGTTTCCAGTAATATGGATATTCGTAAAATCCCACCTCGGTTTTCCGTCCCAGTTTGCCTTCTGCTACCTTTTGTTTGAGTATATCTGCGGGTTTATATGAGCTATCATCGAGTGCATGCTCAAGGTGCTCAAGAACACAAACCAGAACATCGATACCCAGCAGGTCGGCCAGTGCAAATGGACCCATAGGCATATTGGTTCCTAGCTTGACTGCTTTATCAATCTGTTCCATGGGAGCCACGCCTTCTTCCAGAAGTTTACAGGCATTGTTAATGAAGGGGACGATCAGGCGATTGACTATGAATCCAGGTGTTTCATTGACCAGAATCGGTTCCTTACCTAAACTGGACGCAAAATTCATTATGGTTTTAGTGGTCTCCTCTGATGTTGTAGCTCCGGGGCTGATTTCAGTTAGTTTCATGGCGTAAACTGGATAAAAGAAATGCATGCCGATGCAACGATCAAGGCGGTTGCATTCCGCTGCGATCTGGGTAATGTTTAGGGCTGAGGATGTGCTGGCCAGAATCGTATCCGCTTTACAGATTTCGTCCAGCTGTTTAAACACTTGTTGCTTCAGACTTAGCTGCTCGGGGACACTTTCAATCACTACATCACAATCACTTAAATCTTCCATGCGAGTACTGGTTTTAATCATAGTATTAAATTTGTCTACTTCTTTGTCGAGACGTTCGCCTCTGCCAATGGCACGTTTCCACATATAGTTAACCTGTTTAAAAGCACGGTTAACAATATTGTTTTCAACATCCACCATGACGACTTCGTAGCCAGCTTCAACACAGGCCTGAACAATGCCTATGCCAGCAGTTCCGGTGCCAAGAACTCCGACTTTCTCTACTTCCATCAATATTCCTCCTCTATTAAGATGAATTTTAAGACTAGGTATAACGTACAGTTAATTTAATTAAACATATAATATACCATTATGAAATTACAGCCTAATAATAAAATAACCGTTATAACGACAATATGCAAATATAAATCACCCAAAAAAGCTATTTTCTTAGATCATTTGATGAATTTGCTATTATTTGGGTTTTGGCAAGGCTGGTAATAAAGATAAGATATAACCTTTAAGTCCAGAGGATGAAGGGGGGAACTTGTGCATACTAATAGGCAGGAGGTGTTCGCAGTGAAATCACTGGTGATCTATGCCCATCCCAACCCTTTGAGCTTTAATGCGGCCCTGGCCAAGGTTACTGAGGAAGAGCTGGCCAGGAAAGGGGAGGTGCGGGTTAAAGATCTCTACAGGATGAATTGGAATCCGGTGCTTTCCGAGCAAGATTTTAAGGGCTTTCATCTGGGGATGGTTTGTTTGGCTTCTGTGGCTTTAAAAACTTCCAGTACAGGAATCTATTTTCCGTACCTACAGTTAGTGATGCAGATCGCAAGCAGATGTTAAGCGATACCCGCAAACTGATCCAGGAAACCTTCTAAGAGGGGTGTAACAGAGGATTAGACGCAGATTAACGCTGATACTTTATTGATTGACACTGAGTTATTATTTAGTAAGAATTCAGCGTAGTTGATAACGAATCAGCGTTTTTCAGCGTCCAAAAACTACAGCGTATTAAGTACACTGAAGCAGCAGAACCGTTCCCTGCTTCAGTCTCTTGCTTCGTTAGCGCTGTACTTTATATCCTTCTTCTTCGATGGCGGCCCAGAGGTCCTTGAGGCTGATGCTGCGTTCGTCAAATTCTACGCGGGCGTAGGCATCAGGAAGGTTTACTTCCACTTTTGATACCCCGTTCAGGTTTTTCAAGGCGTTATTGACTGCGTTCTCACAATGCTGGCAGGACATGCCGGCAATTTTTATAGTCTCAGTTCGCATTTTTATATTCCTCCCTATCTTTATTGCTAATGTCTTGAATGGTCATTAGCTTATGTATTTAAATCAGATAAATTACACTTATTTTCATATTTCTTTTAGGCCCTGAAAGGTAAAATAAAAGCGACAACATCGCTATATGATTCCGGTGTACCAGAGTAACAGCAAAGAGCCAGCTCCTTACATTCAGGTGTTATTTTAAGAGCGGATCTTTGGATGAATATTCTTTGATACAGATGTTGTTTTCTGATACATAGGCGATTTCCGGGACATTGTTCGCGATGGTTTCGCCGGAAGATCGTGATATACGGTCTCCGATCCTGAGCTGCCTGGGGCGCAGGGAAAGAGCGAAGATAAGGCTGTTAATGTCGCCATAACACCCAGCATGGGCGATGCCTTCCAGTTTACCCAGGATAATGACATCCTTACCCGCTGTTACCTCAGCGCTTTCATGGACATCTCCCCAGATAATTATGCTGCCATCACTGTGAGCCCGCTGGCCGCTGCGCAGGGTACACTGCAGGATCAGATCTTCTGCCGGGGATGCTTCCCCCCGAATAACCCTGGGAGCTGCCTGACGCGGTGCTGGTTTGCTGGGGGGGAGATTTACGAAATACATATTGTGATCCAGGCACAGACGCTGTAGGGCAATAATCTCTTCGGGTTGAAGGGCTTGCAGCCCTTCGCCTTGAAATTGTATGGGCGAACCTGCGAAAAGGCGCGGGTTAGCGGTCAATTTCTCTTTAATAATAGCCTGGTATTCTTCGGCGGTACCGCTATGAAAGAAAAATACCAGCGATTTATTGATTCCTTTGATATCTAATTTGGCCAAGTCCTTCTACCTACCTTTATCTACTTTTAATGGGAATACTGATGTCCAGGGCCGAATGTCTTCCCTCACTGACGAAGTTGACTTCTGGTGTTCCATCCACTTCAACGTGCTGGCATATTACGTTTATAATTTCCTCTTTAATGATATCCAGCGTCTGGCTGGAGGCGTTCATCCGGTCACTGGTTAATACTACCCGCAGGCGGTCATTGGCCTGGTTGCGGCTTGATGATTCTGGTTTAGCAAATAATCGCGATAGAAAGTCCATCATATTTGGCCCTCCTTCCTGAACTATCTCCTGGAAAACATACTTTTTATGCGTGACCAGAACCCATGATCTTCTAAATCCAGCAGGTCAACCTCCTGGTCCAGCATTCGGTGGACGATGTTGTTAAACGCTTGTCCCGCCAGGGAGTTGTTATCCAGAATAATGGGTTCGCCACGGTTGGTGGAGATTACTACATTTTTATCTTCAGGCACGACTCCTAAGAGTTGAATCGCCAAGTGTTCCAGTAGATCATCGATTGATAGCATTTCTCCATTGCGAACCATATCAGGCTGGAGGCGATTGATGAGCAATTTAATATCCTTAAATTGAGCTGATTCTAGAATGCCGATGATGCGGTCAGCATCACGAACCGCTGATATTTCTGGATTGGTGACTACAATAGCGTGATCTGCTGCGGCGATGGCATTATGGAAACCTTTTTCAATGCCAGCAGGGCAGTCAATGAAAATAAAGTCAAACTCCTTACGAAGTTCTTCGCAGATGGCAATGACTTGTTCGGCGGTGATATCATCCTTATTGCGTGTTTGGGCGGCTGGAAGCATGTACAGGTCGGGAATACGTTTATCCTTTACCAGGGCCTGCCTGAGGGTGCATTCGCCTTCCGCAACCTGAACAATGTCATAAATAACGCGATTTTCTAAACCTAAAATTAGATCCAGTTTTTTTAAACCGATATCCAGATCCATAACCACTACCCGGTAACCCTGTTTGGCTAAACCGGTGGCAACGTTGGCTACGGTAGTGGTTTTGCCGACACCCCCCTTTCCGGATGTCACAACGAATACATGACTTTCGGTGGTTTTTTTGTCCATTCCCTTTCCTCCCCATCTAATCTTGAACATAGACATGAAATGTAAATATGTGGCAATCTATAAGTGTTTTTTTAGATTTTTAGCCTGTATAGCTTATAATCGTAATTTTAAGCAGAAAGGTTGTGTATGTTAATACACACCAATTTAATTGTAAATCATATTGTGCTGTGAATAAACTTCTATTTCATGCAAATTCATGTAAAGCCCCCAGAAGAAAAAAACATGAACCGAAAACGGCTCATGTTAAGAGGGAATGTGATGGTATTTAGTTTATACTATCAAGGGGGTGAAGGTTAATTCTATTATGACATTATGCGACAACACTTGCAAGGCTTTGTCAGAAAAAAATCAATTTATTCGAAAATTTTCGAAGATTAATAAGAGGGAATAAGAAAACACGAGCTGATCTCGTGTTTTCTTGAAGCATTATATCGTTAGGCTAATCTTGAGCCGAATTTCCCCGCTGCCTGCAAGAGGCAGCAAGATATTAACTGGCCTGGCGATCCAGGTAATGATTGGTAATGTCAATAATGCTTGCTTCAATTTCGTCAATTATTTGGGCAAATTGTGGATCGCGTTCTTTTATGAGCGAATCTAGATTGAGTTCCATATTCAGTTCTGCGATTGCCTGGTCAATCCCTTCTTCGAGCAAGTCGATAGCGCGGGCGAAGGCCAGGTCTCTTTCGGCGTATACATGGTTTTCAGTGGAATGCATTTGCTGGATTAGCGAGCTATTTTTGAAGCTCTGTTCAATAGCTGTTTCAAATTCGTCAATCATTGCTGCGAATACAGGATCTTTCTCTTGATAAATAATTTTGTCAGGCCGAGTATTATATGCTTTTTTCGTCATAGTGTTTATCTCTCCTTCATCTTTTCTGACATCCCAGAGGTCAGCCACTCGCTGCTCAATATCGGGTAAATCATCAGTTGGGGGGAGATGTAATTCTTCCTGCAGATATTGCTGCAAACTCTCCTCTAAGCCCCTTTCCAGTATGTCGATGGCCTGCCGAAATTCAGGTGTTCTTTCCATCATTGCTGACACTCCTTTCTTCTCTGCTTTTCAGTTATTGCCTTCATTCCTGTCCGACCAGGGTTTTCATTTTTTGTCCCGGCTGCTATGGCTTGCAGTCAGGGAATAGTTTATGGTTTTCAACACGACTTAAACAATGTTCAATGGCAAAGTAGCATAATGTTTTTTAGTATATTACAAACTGCATTAATATTACGACCGGAAATAATCTATTATCATATATTACGACTACAAACTATCTTGTTTGACCTTATTATAGCATCTGAATATTTTGTGTCAAGAGATTTATTCTTTTGCGGGTATAAATTTTTTATCAAGAATGTTTAATACATGTTTTTCCTGCGGTGGCTAGGCTGATAGAAGGTGCAGGCTTGCGATCGGGATCTTTTTATATAGGTGGTGCGGCGGAGGATTATTATTCATTCTGCTGATAGAAGAAGTGAAGCCCCAAAAGATGCGACACAAACTGAGCGGAGGATTAATATTCATTCTGCTGATAGGCATTTTGGGCTTGAACAGGGACGCTGTTTCTTTTTTCGGATCCAGTGCATAGCAAGTGGTAAGGGCTTGTCTGACGATAGCGGTGATGGATTAGATGGCAGTGGGTCTGCAGCTTGATGCTGGCAGGATAAGCAGCTTAGGAATTTAAAGGTCAATTATAAGTAGCGGTGTATTTGCTCAGGTGGAGCCGGTCTGATGGCGGTAGATTTGACTGCTGCATAGGCCGGTGAAGGGCTGATGCTGCTCAGATTGCCGGGTGGTAGCGGGAGGGGCTTTTTATGAAAGGGCATATGGTATAATAATAAAATCGTGCGTGAGGGCGGGCATATTGTGAAAGTCATCACATATAGCGATATCATAACAGGGCAGCATAATTATCAGAACGGTTTGCCCAGAGATGGCCTGATAAGGATAAGAAAAAGCATAATAACGCTATACGGCGGCAATAAAAAGCAGAGAATTCTTATAATAAGGCGGAGAAATAGAGTGTTTTGCTCCAGGGCTGAAAGGGTGGCGGTTTTTCCGGGATTTGAGCTACTGTGGAGCTATTGCAAGACCGGCGGTAAGCGTAAGTAGCAGACATATAAATCCTATCCTGATACTGATGGTGCGCTATTCAATAGCAAGAATGGAAATGGGGGGCAATAAATGAAACGAAGCAATAAAATCATGGCAGTTCTGCTGGTGGTACTGGTCATCGGCGGATTTTGCTGGTGGCAGTTTGATCAGGGCGGGCTTTTTAACATCGGAGGAAAGGATACGATATCGTCGTCTGGTACGGCAGATGCGCCGGGGCAGGTGCGCCTTGTGGTAAGCCATGATTATGGTGAGCAGCTGCTTTTTGATGAGTGGCTTGCGGTGGCTGAGAATGCGCTGGCTTTGACCAAGTTGCATCTGCAGGTGGAGACAGATCAGGGCGGCAGCTTTGTTACCAGGATTGAGGGCGTGGGGGGCAAAGATCAAGCAGAGCAGAATGCCTGGTTTTTCTATTATAATGGTGCTCTATCGTCCCGTGGTGCGGGTGAGGTAAAGCTGGCGGCGGGGGATGTTGTCCTTTGGGATTACCACAGCTGGGCCAATGAGATCATGAGCCCGGCTATCATTGCAGCACTGCCGCATCCTTTCAAGGATGGGGGACAGCTTCTTTACGGGCAAAAAAGCCGGGAGGCAGCGGCGGATCTTTCCTCGGCGTTGCAATCTGCCGGGACTGGTAGCCTGAAGCTGGCAGCGCTAGAAAATAATATTCCTGATCGGGATTGTCCGACGGTGGTGGTGGGCAGTTGTAAGGAGCTGGCGCCAAACCCTGAAATTCAGGAACTGATGAAACAGAGCCAGCAAAGCGGGCTTTTCTGCCGTATTACAGAGGGCGGTTTACAGGGAATAAATGAGCAGGGAAAAATACAGGGGCCTGTGTATAAGCGAGGTAGTGCCTGTATTATGGCGACTGGCAGTGGATGGGGGGAGGAGCAGCCGCTTTGGATTATTGCTTTTACTGATCAGGAGGGGGCTGCGGCAGCAGCGCATTTCATACAATCAGGGGTTTCCCCTCATTTTGCCTGGGGGGTGCTGATTACTCCGCAGGGATCTTTTTCCCTTCCTTATAGAAAGATCCATTAATAAGGGCAGGTAAAAAATGCTGTACCGCGAATATTTGCTGGTAAGGGTTTTTGGCTCTTGCCAGCAGGATTTTGTGGATAACCCTGCTGGCCGGAGTGAAAGCAGGCCAGGGGCTGGGTCGGCGGAATTGCTTTAAGGATTATAGCCGCCTGTTTTTATTGTCTTAACACGGTAAATATACTATTATTAAGATTTGAAAAATGCTGAAAGCATGTGTATGATTAAGGCGTACTATTAGGTAGTAAGACCATCTTCACAGGGAAGGATTGGCAAGGCATGAAATTTTTTTCTAGATTAGGAACAATTATCGGGGGGCTGCTGATATTTGCAGTCTTCTTTTACATCGGGGTTTCTTTAACTCAGACTACCCCCAAGCTGGCCAGGTTTGTGACTGGTATTCATAGTTGGGAATACCAGCCCCAGGAGCAGACGGCTGTTTATTATCAGGATGGTAGCAAGATGGGGAACCTGGGTTATCGCAAGGAACACAGTGAAGATTTCCCAGAATTTATGAAAGAAACCGTAGTGGCAGTAGAGGACAAGCGCTTTTATGAACATAATGGTTTGGATGGCAAGAGCATCGGGCGTGCCATTATTACTAATTTAAAGGCAGGGAAAAAAGCAGAAGGCGGCAGTACGATTACCATGCAGCTTGCTCGTACGCTGTTTCTGAGTAATGAAAAAAGCTATGCACGTAAAATTAAGGAAGTCTTTATCGCCACGGCTATAGAGGATAAGTATACCAAAGACGCGATTCTCAATATGTATTTGAATGAAATTTATATGGGCCGGGGCTGTTCAGGAATGTCCTGTGCAGCGCGTTCTTATTTTGGCAAGGATCTTTATTCACTTAATAAGGCTGAGATGGCTATGCTGGTGGGGATGATACAGGCACCGGAGTATTACAGTCCTGATACTAATCTGGAAGGATTAAAAGCCCGGCAGGAAACGGTGGTTAATATTCTTGTTGATCAGGATAAAATCAGCTTGGCGGAGGCGGATGAGATTCTTGACCAGGAAGTTTATCTGCAGCCGTTTAAGCTGAATCCCAATGAGCATCCTTATTACATGGCCTATCTGGCCCAATTATGTGAAGATGCAGTTGGTGCGCAGAAGCTGTATCAAGGAGGATACAAAATCTATACCACCCTGGATAAAACCATGCAGAATGCAGCGGAGGATGCTGTAAAAAGCAATTATCGCAGTTTTGCCGGCCGGGGTATAACGGCCAACGATATTGCGCTGGTTTCAGTGGAGCCTTCTTCTGGTGCCATACGTGCTATGGTAGGAGGTGTAGATTGGGAGAAAAACCAGCTTAATATGGCGGTGCTGCCCCGGCAGCCTGGTTCTGCAATCAAGCCTCTTTACTATGGGGCGGCTATGGACCAGAGGCTGATTACTTCTGACTCTACGCTCAATAATAAACCAAGAAATTTTGGCGGGGGGTACCGGCCTAAAAATTACAGTGCCAGCCCGCCTACCTGTTCGGTAAGGGAGGCGCTGGTGCACTCCTATAATGTAGCCTCGGTAGAGGTTTTAAATGAGCTGGGGGTCGATACGGCAGTAGATTATCTGGAGAAGTATGGTATAAGCACGGTGCAGAGGGGCGATAGAAACCTGGCTCTGGCACTGGGAGGGATGGAAAAAGGCATTAGTCCACTGGAGCTGACCTCGGCCTATACGGTTTTTGCAAACCAGGGTCGGCGGGAAAGCAGCTATACCATTGAACGCATTGAAGATACTGATAACAAGGTGGTATACAGCAGCAGGGCTGAGACTACCAAGGTAATCGGTCGTAATTCAGCCCGGGAAATAGATAGTATATTGCGGGATGTAGTGCGGCGTGGAACAGGTACCCCCGCACGTATAGATATCAGCAGTGGTGGTAAAACAGGGACCACCACGGATGGGCGGGATCTGTGGTACGTAGGTTATACTGATCAATTGGCCAGTTCTGTATGGGTAGGCAATAGTAATGGGGTGCCTGTTAGAGGAGCAGGTACCTACGGCGGTTCTGTGGCGGGGCCGATCTGGCGCGATTATATGAACAATCTTCTGGCTCAAGGTGTTTTTTCCGGTGCGGTTAAAGACTATGATCCTGAAGAGGAAGAGCCGTTGGAAGAGGAAGAAGAATTAGAAGAAACAGATGAGACGGATGTACTGGAACCGGATGAGGATGAGGTACCGGGTGAGGATGATCAAATCCCGGACGAAAACTATCCGCCGATACCGGAACCGATAGAGCCGCCGCGACCGCAGCCTGAACCTCCGGTTCCAGCAGAATAGATAGATGGGCGTGGAAAGCGCCCGGGGGAGGCAGAATAGTTTGAGATACGAAGGCAATATTTTTCGACCGTTCAGTGAAGCAAACAGCTATTTATTGCAGGTAACCATCGGCTGTTCTCACAACCGTTGTACCTTTTGCGGTATGTACAAAGATAAGAAATACCGGGTACGGAGTCTGGAAGAAATTAAAACAGACATTGGTATGGCCAAAGATTATTATGGTGATCTGGAAAAGGTGTTTTTATGTGATGGTGATGCTATTGCGGTAGAAACGGATATGCTGCTGGAGATTCTGGATACGCTTTATGCTACCTTTCCTTCATTACGCCATGTAGGGTGCTATGTCGGACCGGAGAGCACCCTGGCTAAAAGCATGTCTGAGCTGGCTGCTTTGAGGGCAGCGGGTCTGACCAAAGCTTATCTGGGAGTAGAAACCGGTGATGATCAGCTCCTGAAAGAGATTAAAAAAGGCGTCACCGCTGATGAGATGCTCCTGGCGGGGCAGAATTTAGTAAATAGTGGCTACAATCTATCTACCATGGTCCTGCTGGGTTTAGCCGGGAAAGGACCGCGTTCACGTGAACATGCCATTGCTACCGCTGAGATTACTAATAAAATGAAGCCGCGCTATCTGGCGGCTTTAACTGTAACCCCGGTACCAGGAACTACGCTTTTTAGACAGGTGCAGCGGGGTGAATTCCAGCTGCTGGATCCTTTTGAAACCCTGGAAGAGATGAAGATCATGTTTGAGAATATTACCATTGATAATTTAAAATTTGTTGGCAGTCATGCCTCAAATTATCTGCCCATAAAGGGAACCTTGCAAAAGGATAAACAGGAGATGATCGATACTGTCAACAGGGTACTGGAGACGCGTGATCCAAGCTATCTGCGCAGCGAGAAGATGAGAGGCTTATAAGGTAGAAGGTTCACAGGGAAAAAGCGCATAGGGATGTGGGGTGCTTAAACAGATGCCGGTTTTTACATTTTATGCCACCAGTCGTCTTTGGAAAATAAGAAGAAACCTACGATTGCAGCAACCAGACCCAGGCCTAATGCGATAAGAAGTATGGCTACAAAGGTATATGCATCGCCCATTATTTTCACCCCAAACGCTACCAAGGCTATTCACTATCCTATATTATCACAAAATATGCTAACTGAATACTTTTATGTAAATTAATGCAAAATAGAACACCGGCTTGAAATCCAGGCAGGTGTTCTATTTGATTTTAATGAGTTCAAGCTGGTATTTTATCCTGCTGGGCGCAGGGAAAAAGAATAGGAGTCTTGCCGGGGATAGATTATTTACTTATGATAAAGCAAGGGGGAATGAGATTTTATTCCCGGGGGGAATTTTCATTTTTGACCGGGTCAGGAAAAAAGGAGATTATCTTAGTGGAGTAGAATAGATATAGTACTGTAAAGCTGCTGTAAGATCGGTGCTGCTATGCAAAAAGGGGGAAGATGAGATGTCGCCTAAACTACACATTTATGCTGTATCGGATTCGGTAGGTGAAACCGCGGAAAAGATAGCGGTGGCTTCGGTTTTGCAATTCAATGTAGAACGGAACATCACACGTTTTTCAAGGGTTACCAGAGAAGAACAGGTTTTACAGATTGTTGAGAAAGCGAAGGCCAATGACGCGATCATTGTTTATACCATCGTTAAACCTGCTCTTTCAGAGTATCTGGATCGGCTGTCTGAAGAAAGGGGAGTTGTGGCTATCAACGCTATGCAGCCGTTATTTGATGCTATTCAAGCTAAGACGGGACTGAGACCCTCTTATATTACAGGTCTTACGCACAAACTGGATGATCAATACTTTAATCGGGTTAAAGCAATTGAGTATACCATTGACCATGATGATGGACAGAACCTGGATACGATTCATGAAGCTGATTTAATTATTCTGGGAATGCCCAGCACTTCCAAGACACCTCTGGCGATGCAACTGGCTAATGTGGGTATTAAAGTAGCCAATTTCCCTATTAAACTGGATACAGAGATTCCGTCGCAGATTGCGGAGTTAAAGGGTAAGATCCCCATGGTGGGATTGACGATTGACATAGATACACTAACGGAGCTTCGTAAGCAGCGCCTGAGAAGTTTCGAGCTGCCCGGGAATATTTCCAGTGTGGATGAATTGGTGGCGGAAGAATTAGATAATGCCTATAGGATCTACGCCAAACTCAAATGTCTGGTTATTGATGTTACCACGGATGATATTGAGGAAGTAGCAAGTACCATCACCCATAAATTTAATTTGCCTTTAAGAGTAAGTCATTATCGCTTTAGATAATATCGCTTTAGATAATTATAATAATAAAAACATAAACAGCAGGCGGGAGTGGACGGCTCCTGCTTGCTGTTTTTTTAGCTTAAATAGTTTAATGGGAGCCTGCTAATTGAATTTTTGGCAAACTTATGTATAATTTGTAATAAGATATAGCATAATGTCGATAGAAATAAAAATGGAGATGAGCGCGATGGTTGTTCCTGGTTTTATAAAAAAAGACTGCCAGCAGGGCAGGGGTAATACTGCGTTCAATTTCTGTAAAAATATAGAGTTTCATCAGCTCTTGAACCGGGCCCGGGAGGGCTTATTTATCAGTACCACCGATGAAATCCTTTTTGTTAACCGGAGCCTATGTTCTTTGCTGGGTTTTGAAGAACAGGAGTTAATAGATATGAATCCCGAGGAACTGGTTGACCAGTCCGATCGTCCGGCGGTGCAATCCTGGATGGATAGACTTCAGCAGCATAAAGACCGGACGGTGGAGTACGAGTTAAATCTGCGGTGTCGCAATGGTCACAAAATACCCTGTAAAGTGGATGTGCAGGCATTCAAGCAGGCAGATGTCTGGTTACTGCATGGCTGCATATGCGATCTGAGCCACGTTAAAGCACTGCACAGTCAGCTGGATCTGATGAGAGAAATGCTGGCCACCGTAGCTCATGAGGTGCGCAATCCTATGACCACTATACGGGGTATGACGCAGATGCTGGCACGGGAGAATCCTGATTATCAGCATGAATATGAATTAATGATGGAAGAACTGGATCGTGCTATACAGCTGCTAACGGGAACGCTTAACATGACTAGGGAGCAAAGTATTAAGAATGATCGCCTGGATATCCATGAATTGCTGGGCCGCTGTTTGGATTTGCTGGCGGAGGAGTTTAGCTGCAGCGAGATCGAGCTGGAAGCCGATTTTGATAATCAATGTCCGGTCTATGTCTATGCTGATGAGAATAAGCTCAAGCAGGCTTTTTTAAACATCTGTTATAATGCGCTGGAAGCTATGCCTACAGGCGGCAGGCTGCAGATATCAACCCGGGTGGATGCTGATAGGATAGTGCTGATGTTTCGGGATAATGGACGTGGTATCCCGCGTGAGCTCATGGAAGAAATCTATGCCCCTTTTTTTACCACCAAGGAAAGCGGTACCGGATTGGGTTTATCAATCTCTTCTCAGATTATTCGCGAAAGCAGGGGGCAATTGGATATAGAAAGCCAGCTTAACCAGGGAACCGTAGTGACCATAACCCTTCCCATAAGCTATACTTGATGCGGTAATATAATTAGCCGGGAGGGTTTGAGCGTGGCCTATGTCTATATACTGCGCTGCCGGGATGGTACCTATTATACGGGCTATACGACCGACCTTGAGCGCAGGGTGAAGGAACATAATCGGGGTACTGCCGCCCGGTATACGCGGGGACGAACTCCGGTTGAACTGGTCTATTTTGAAGAGTGCAGCAGCCGGGAGCTGGCTATGCAGCGCGAGGCCGCTATTAAGCGTCTGAACCGCAGGCAAAAAGAAAGCTTGATTCGTAAGGGATATCCTTCCGGCAGCAGATAAATTTTTTGTTCTGTATAGAATGCCAGAAGCGCGGGGATGCTAAGGCATAAAAATCGTTAAGGAGGCTTCCGCTATGCAGGATAAAAAAGGGAAGATTGTCAGTAAAGAGGAATTTTTGCGTTACGGATCGGCTAAAGAACAGTATGAAGGCCTTTTAATTGGCAGTGATGCACAACAGAACGCTTATAACATTGGCGTACAGCTATCTGAAAATGAAGTTCTGATCGTGGATCAGTCTGATGAGAGTCGTATCCGTGAACGGATACAGTTGTGGGCATCGCAGGTTGAGGAGATACAGCGCCAGCATGGAGTCCAGGATGATCTGGGAAATTACAGCCAGGAATAGAGGAAGGTGAAGCATGGCATGGAAAGGATCACTTATGATCGTTCTATTATGAACAAACATGCTTTCGAAGTCGGATTGCTGGAGAAAAATCGCATTCCGGGCCTGTGGGTACGCTGCGATGAAAATGGCTATTATCAGATTGGAGTAGAGATTAATGAAGAAGAAGTGCTTCGTGTTGCGGATGTTCTGGAAGATGAACTGATAGCCAGAATTCAGTATTGGTCTGGAAAAATTGATGATATAAAAAGCCAGTATGGGTAGAAAGACAGGATAAGGAAGAAGGGGCTGCTGCGGGGATTAACAGCCTCTTTTTTATATCGATAGGTAATAGAAAGGTAAAAAGGAATTTTTATCAATAATCCAAATAATTCATCATATACAAAATACTTAAATACAAAGTACAGCAGGTAATAGATAGAATCATAGCGAATAAAGAATCCAATAAATGCTATGATACGATCAAAAGCAGGAAATGTATGAGAAAGGGTAAGCAGGCATAGGAGGGGGATACTCCGGATTTGTCTGCAGATTAAGCTTCTGGCGGTGGTTCTTATTTGTTTTTAAGCTAATCAATATAAAAATAAAGGAAGAAGAGGGCCATGAAAAGACAGGATCCATTGACCGGGTTTTATAACCGCGATTTTTTCTTAACTGAAGTTCTACACCTAGATACACAAGAACATTTACCTCTATCTATTATCATTATCAATGTGAATGGTTTTGCTTTTATTACGGATGCCCTGGGTACCCGGGAGAGTAACAGGCTCCTGCAGCTGACAGCCAGCATTATGAAACAAAGCTGTCGGGAAGGGGATATTTTTTCCCGCTGGGGGGAGGAAGAATTTATCATCCTCCTGCCCGGGACTTTATTGGAGGAGGCAGAAATAATCTGCCAGCGGATTCGTATGGCCTCCGGCCCGGTTAAGACGGATATGGTACAGTTAAGCCTTTCCATGGGGGTGGCGGTCAAAAGACATGCGCAGGAGGATATAGAGGATGTATACAAAAAAGCCAGGCAGTGTATGGACGAACAAAAAGTGGTGGAAAGCAAAAAGATACAGGAGCACTTGCTATATTCCCTTCGGACTGGCCGGGAAGAGAAGAACAAAGATGTAAGAGAGCATGGACGGCGTTCCCGTATGCTGACCAGGGAAATCGGTAAAACAATCGGCCTGCCTGAATATAAGTTAAGTCAGCTGGAACTTCTGGCGCAGATGCATGATGTGGGCAAGACCATGATTGATGATTCTATTCTTAATAAACCAGGTCCTCTGACCGATGAAGAATGGGAGCATATTAAAAGACATCCGCAAATTGGATGCCGTATTGCGGAATTAAATCCGGCAACGGCAGTGATTGCTCCCTGTATTTTGTCCCATCATGAAAGATGGGATGGAAAGGGCTACCCCAATGGGCTGAAAGGTAAGCGCATACCGTTTTTTGCCCGGATATTGGCGGTAGTCGATGCCTATGACGCAATGACTCAGAATCGTCCCTACCGTAAAGCCATGCTACCAACAAAGGCTATAAAGGAATTGCTCAACAATGCCGGCAGTCAGTTTGATCCTGAGGTGGTTCAGATTTTCGTAGAAAAGGTTCTTATTGACAAGAAAGAGGCTGAACAGAAGAGCTGATGGTTTAATAGCAGCAGAAAATAAAATGGTCGGGATGACAGGATTTGAACCTGCGGCCTTCT
>DUSB01000179.1 GCA_012840625.1 Syntrophomonadaceae bacterium | reverse complement strand
GAGAAATAGCCCAGTCAAAAGCAGGGAAAAAGATTATTCCTGTTTTTTTCATCGTTATGCCCCCTTAAATTCCTGGATCAAACCAGGGGCTATCTGAATACCTACTTCGAAAATTTTGCCCCTAGTATCCCAGCCGCGAATTACATTAAATTGCTCTGCCAGTGTAATTTCAGCTTCAGAGGCATAATCTTCCATATCTTGCTGGCTGGCCAGCTCAGATAGCTGCTGCTGTGCCAGCAGCTGCGCATCCTCCATTTGAAAAGCTCGTCGATTGGATATTTGCCCTGTTAAGCCAGTCTGGTCATTGGTATAGATACCTGTTTGCGTATCAACATGTATACGCAGGAATAAAGTAGGCCTGGCAACACAGGCTCCCAAAGCATTGGCAACAGAAGAATAACGATGCAGTACCGGCTCTACGCCCATATTCTTTGCCAATAAGGGAACAATAGCTTCCGCAGCTGCACCGATGCCTACTATATTGTGCAATTCAAACTTCCTGGCATTGACCACTTCCCAGACACGATAGGCTGGTTCCTGCTCCCACTCAGTAAACATCTGCTCGATATTAGTTCTTAAGCGACCAAGGACAGCCTCTTCCAGTTCCTCACACAGTTTATCTACCTCTATTTTAGCCGTTTCCGCCAGAACATTTAGCGCTTCATAGGATGCCTGCTGATTGCCGATACCCATCTCGTGCCGTACATTAAACACATCAATAACGGTAGGCACATTTCCACCAAAACATACGGCTGGTCCAAGTCTTTTGGTATGAATTTCCGGCCCCTGTGAATAAGCAACGGGGCTATCTCCCCCTAAAGCAATGGAACGAACCGCGAAGGATTTTATATGGGTATACTGCTGATTAATTTTGGCCCCCCGCGAAGCATAAAGCGGTTCACCATCAATTAATAAGGATATGTCGGTTGTGGTGCCGCCAATATCCAGTACCACTGTGTTTTCTGTTGATTGCACCAAAGCCACCCCTCCCATGGTGCTGGCTGCCGGACCTGAAAAGATGGTTTCACACGGCTTCTTTCTGGCTACATCAGCTGGCATAGTTCCGCCATCTGCTTTGAGAATATGAACCGAGGCTGAAATACCCCTTTCTTGTATAGCCTCCAGGATCTCATGCTCAAAATCTTCCCAGGCCTGACGGGTCATAGCAGTATAATAGGTGGTGATCAGGCGGCGTCTAAAATTAAGCGCTCCAGCTACTTCGCTGCCCAGAACCACATCCCAATCCGGATTAAATGTTTTTAAGATTTTATAGACTCTTTGTTCATGTTCAGGATTACGGTTAGAGAATTTACCTGCTACCGCGATTTTGTTTATTCCCATCTCCTTTATTTGAGCAGCAATATCCTTGATTTCTTCTACATCCAAATCTTCCAGTACCCGTCCGCGAAAATCAATACTGCCCCGGGCAAAGAAGCAGGGCTCCACCATTTGATAAGCTTCCCAGGGTAAACCGGGACCGGGAAGAAGAAGAATAGCCGTCTTTTCACCGCTATCAGTAGCAATTACATTGGTTACCAGTGTGGTGCTCAAGACAATACGTTGTATGCGGTCAACAGGACAATCGATAATGAGATCATCGAGAACTTGAAGTATGGTTGTTTTTAAATCATCCTGCCGACTGGGGTGTTTTACAACCCTGATAATGCTCTGGCCATCAAACAAAACGCCATCTGTATACGTCCCGCCCACGTCTATTCCAATTAGCATCCAATCCCTCCTCATCAATTATATTCGTTGCTTCCAGTTGTATAATAAATCCAAAGCATCCTTAGGACTCATGTCATCCAAATCTAAAGACTGTAGTTCATCAAGCAGCCAGTGACCTTCTTCTATAAATAAACTCCCCTGACTCAAGGCAGGGGCTTGTTCCTGCACCCTTTCTGTTTGTTCGATACTGGCCAATAGTTCATTGGCACGCTCGATAATCGGAGACGGTATGCCGGCCAGTTTGGCCACATGTATGCCGTAACTCTTATCAGCTTTGCCTGGCAAGACTCGTTTTAAAAAGGTTACTGTATCGCCGGATTCGATTACTGAAACAGATAGATTGAAAATACCCGTAAACTCATCGGCCAGTGCAGTCACCTCATGATAATGAGTAGCAAAAAGTGTTTTGGCACCAATCTGATCATGAATATATTCACAGACCGCCTGCGCAATGCAAAGACCATCGTAGGTACTGGTTCCACGTCCAATCTCATCCAGAATAATCAGACTATTTAAACTGGAATAAAGCAAAATATTGGCCAGCTCAACCATCTCTACCATAAAGGTACTCTGACCTGCCGATAGATCATCTGACGCACCTACCCGGGTAAAAACCCTGTCCACCAAACACAAATCAGCCTTATCAGCGGGAACAAAACTACCCATCTGAGCCATAATAACAATTAAGGCTACCTGCCTCATAAAGGTGCTTTTCCCGCCCATATTGGGTCCAGTAATAATCGCAAATTTATGTTCATCATTATCCATCACAAGATCGTTGGGAACAAAGCGCTCCTCAGTAAGATTACATTCAACCACCGG
>DUSB01000017.1 GCA_012840625.1 Syntrophomonadaceae bacterium | reverse complement strand
GCTTATATGATTTACAAAGTTGTTACAACCGGCAGACATCCTTACCGGGGTGAACTTTACACTGACTTGAAATCTTATCAGAAAATTAAAGCTCTGGCCGAGGTAAAAGAAGAGGCAGATGCTCAGCCCATGGCAGGTTAGTTAAGCTTTATGAATTTATAGCTGGTCTGATTTAACGTACATGCTGTCCAACATAGCAAAGCACCCCTTATGATAGTAATGAACTCTATCATAGGGGGTGCTTGATTTTATGGCCGTTTCAAGTCAATAAGGATTATTGTTTTTATCTGCTGGAATGTATCCATCATGGCGCTTAAAAGACAGCCGCGCCAAAGTTATGGTAAGACTTTAGCCTTGAGCATGAAGCTCCGCTTGGAAAGGGGTGCTGAATAGGAATAACGTTATTCCTATTCAGCTTTAGCCATAGCTTATTGAAATCGCTCCCATAGCCAGACTTTTATATCGCGATGATAAACCACTCTACCATCCATCATGGTGTACAGTATTTTTGTCTGGTGTATTTGATGGGGCTCTATATCAAACAGGTTATGGTTCAGGAGTACCAGATCTGCCTTTTTACCCACTTCGATAGTACCGACCTCATCATCAAGACCCAGTTGACGGGCACCATTTACGGTGTAGGCTCGTATCATGTCTTCCAGGGTTAAACATTCTTCCTTGAAAATCCCCGCTGTCCCGTCAGCTTTGCCTAAAGGCTGGCGGGTTATGCCGGCTTCAATGTTGTTAAGAGCATTTAGACCTAATGTAAATTCTACCGGGAAATCACTGCCAAAGGTTAAAATCCCTCCGTGATCCTGAATTGATTTATAGTTATAATTCTTTTGGTAGCGTTCCTCTCCTAAGGCACGTAAAGCAATCTTATCATCTACCGCCCAGATTGGTGTGGATTGTGCGAAAACATGCAGCGGCCCAAAGCGTTTGATGCTATTATCATCCAGGACTTGAACATGACATCATGACATATGGTATGAGTATTCTTCCCGATACCATTTTCTTGCCGTGCCTTCTCAATGGCATCGAGGGCTTCCGTAATAGTCCGGTCTCCGATGGCATGAATGTGAATATCGTATCCCGCCTGGTCCCCTTCGATCACTAATTTTTCTAAGGTATCATAAGGAAGGGTGGTAGCCCCTTTGTTTCCAGGATCATCAGCATAATCCTCATAGAGTGCAGCCGTCCGGGCTTCGACCGTTCCATCATTATGGATTTTAAGCACTTTAGGATGAACGTATTTCCCGCTGTAGTTATCATGATAGTACTTGAGCTCTTTTAAAGCGCCGGGAACCTGGGCAGGGCTTTGCACAATATAAGAACTGACAATGCGGAAAGGCAAGTTGTTTTGCCGTTCCAGATCCTTTAAGGCTGCATACGCTTCCTTTTCAAATCCGTTCATACCAGCATCATAAACCGAGGTAATACCCATATAGGAAAAAAGAAGGGCTATGTCCTCAAAACCTGCTTTAACCGAATCAGGCGAGGCCAGACCCAATTTTTTTAGGACCGGATTAAAGGTCTGGCTTTCTAATAACCAACCGGTGGGATTACCATTGGCATCGCGTTTATAAAAATGAGAACCCGGAATAGGGTCAGGGGTATTTTTGGTGATGCCAGCTTCTTGCATGGTTTTGGTATTTACCCAGGCACTATGGGCGCCGTCATCAAATAAAATAGCACTCCGGTCAGGTATGATTTCATCAAGTTCAGCGGCAGTGGGACCATCCCGGCCGAAAGCATCGGCAGAAAAGCCCAAACCTGCAGATAATAAAGGCGGCGGTATCATCGGAACATTCACTATCAGTCAGACCTTCATCAACCGCCTGTTTAACCAGAGCTTTAACAATAGGGGTAAGCTGCCGGATGTTTTCCTGCCATATCTGATCGGAGAAAGCAGCGTATTCCTTTTGGATGCGTTGTTCCAGCTCCTGCCCCGCATAACTGTCAATAAAAATATATTCCAGCATGCGGGTCAGTTTCTGGGTAAAGGATAATTCAGGCAGCTGACATATCTCTTCTGCTCGCTGATAACT
>DUSB01000178.1 GCA_012840625.1 Syntrophomonadaceae bacterium | reverse complement strand
GTATTGAACATTTAAAAAAGATTCGCGAGCTGCAGGATGAAACGGGCGGCTTTCGAGCCTTTATATCCTGGACCTACCAGCCGGGTAGCAACGATCTGGCCGGGCAAAAAATCAGCTCCCTGGAATACCTGCGCTTTCTGGCCCTGTCCAGATTATACCTGGATAATTTTGATCATATTCAAGGGTCATGGGTGACACAGGGTAAAAAAATTGGTCAGTTAACCTTATTTTTTGGCGCTGATGATTTAGGCAGCATCATGATAGAAGAAAATGTGGTACGGTCTGCCGGGGTGGCATATCGTATGAATCAGCAGGAGATGATTACTTTAATAAGTAAAGCGGGGAAGATTCCTGCCCAGCGTGATACGGCCTATAATCGATTACGTCTTTTTCCAGCTTCAGAGTAGAAAGGGGAGATTTTATTACTGTGCCCACAATACCAGCAGCTGATTATGGCCTTATCAGGGGATCGAGTACCTTGAGCATAGATTTTCCGAATGAATTACAGGATCCCGATGTGGAATTAATTGAACAGGATATATATTTTTCCACTCCTTATGGGGAGAGCCCCTCCTTTCAATATCTGAGCATTAAAAATACAAAGGGCGATAAATGCTATGTGTTAAGCTGCAAAATGCACGGATGGCGGTATAATGTAAGCAGAGCTGATGCGTCGCGACAGGTCTTTTGGGTTCTCCGTGCAGCTGGTGTAGCCAGGGTTCTGGCTGAAGGGGGAGTGGGGGCGATGAATCACCTGCTTAATCCGCGCGATATTGTTTTACCGCATGATTACATGGACTTTTCTGTGCGCAAAGATGTAGGCTTAGAAGGACAGTATCTTTTAGTGATGCGTGATGCTATTTGCCCGGAAATGAGAAAAACATTGCAGAAAGTATGCGAACAGGGATGGGATCAAGGACGGATTTTTGATCGTGGTGTCTATGTCAATACTGATGGCAGGCATTTTGAAAGCCCCGCAGAAATCAATGCCTATCGAATTGCCGGGGGAGACATTGTCGGACAAAGTATCTGCCCGGAAGTCTATCTGGCACGAGAAATAGGGGCTTGCTATGCAGGCATGTACATTGTGGTTAATTATGCTGAAGGTGTTATTGCTCCATGGAAACATGAAGAACTTGCCGATATCTATTACCATGAATCGCTTCATCTGGCCAATCTTATGCTAACGACTCTTAAAAATCTTCCTGAAGAAAAAGCCTGTCATTGCAGTCAACTGCGTAAGGAGACGCTGCTGAAGGAAATTTATAACAAGGAGGAAAGGCATGGAAAATAACTCAAACAAGACCCTGGTAAAGATTCTGGTCTTACTGCTTATTTTGGGAGGCATATCACTTTTTGCCAGGTACTACATTGATTGGCTCTGGTTTAAATCCCTGGATTTCCAGAATGTGTTCACTATTACCCTGGTGAGCCGTTGGGCTTTATATGCGCTCGTGTTTATTATTGCGTTTGCCTTTGTTTTTATTAACCTGCGGCTTAGTAAACGCAATGCTAGACCAGGCCCTGATGACACCATAGATATGGAAGACGGGGAGGATGTAATTTATCTGCATCCTGAAAAAACAAGGTTTCAAGGTCTGTTAAACCATCCCATGGCGGACTGGATTTTCATTGTTATCAGTTTATTCGTAGCCTTTGTAGTGGCTTCCACAGTGGGAGAAAAATGGGTAATTGTGCAGCAGTATTTAAATCGGGTTCCCTTTGCGGGGTCTGATCCTGTATTTGGAAAGAACATAGGCTTCTACTTTTTTAATCTTTCCTTTTATCAATTTATTTACGAAACCTTAATGTTCCTGTTGGTTTTTACCACCGTTATTGTTGGACTTCTATACTTAATGGATGCTACTGCAGAATTATTCCTTATGGAGTGGCGCAAATTTACTTTTGCTAAAGCACACTTTAGCGTTCTTTTGGCTATGATTTTTGCTTTAAAAGCTTGGGGCTATAAACTGGGGATGTATTCGATCTTGTTTTCCCCGACCGGTATTGTAAATGGAGCTGGTTATACGGATGTTCATGCGCGCTTATTAGCCTACAAGATACTCCTGGTAGTTGCCCTGTTGGTGGCTGCGATGATTATTGTGAATCTTTTTGTAAGGAGGATCAACTGGATTCTTTACAGTATCGGTGCCTGGATTGTTCTGGCTATCATTTTTAACGGTATCTATCCAGCGCTTATGCAAAAATTCATTGTACAGCCCAACGAGTTTAATCGAGAAAAACCCTATATTGAACGGGCGATTAACTATACCCGTATGGCGTATAATCTAGATAAAATAGAGAATAAACAGTTCGATGTTGATTATAATCTGACCATGCAGGATATCGAGAACAATCGCCCCACCATTGATAATATACGCCTCTGGGATTGGCAGCCATTACAAGATACCTATAAAAGCCTGCAGGAGCTTCGGCTCTATTATGTTTTCCATGATGTAGATATTGATCGCTATATGGTGGATGGAGAATACCGTCAGGTCATGTTGTCAGCCCGTGAAATGGAAGATATGGATCGCAATGAGGCTTTAGACGAAAGTGCTAAGACCTGGGTTAACCAGCGCCTGATGTTTACCCATGGATATGGGGTAACGATGAGCCCGGTAGCTGAGGTAGGGGAGGAGGGTTTTCCTGAGTTTTATCTCAAAGACGTTCCCCCCAGGGGTGATACCAATCTGAAGGTGACAAGACCGGAAATTTATTTTGGTGAACGAACTGACTCTTATGTGATTGTTAACACCAAGCAAAAAGAATTTGACTATCCTAAAGGAGCCACCAACACCTATACCATCTACGAAGGGAAAAACGGGGTAGAAATTAATTCTTTTTCCCGCCGCTTGCTCTTTGCCTGGGTTTTGAAGGATTACAAATTGATTTTCTCCTCTGACGTACACAATCAGAGCCAGGTCTTGATGAAGCGGAACATCAAT
>DUSB01000177.1 GCA_012840625.1 Syntrophomonadaceae bacterium | reverse complement strand
GCCATCAACTGTGCCGCTATTCCTAGCGAACTTATTGAAACGGAATTGTTTGGTTATGTTGAAGGTGCTTTTACCGGCGCCCGGCGTGGGGGCATGCAGGGCAAATTTGTGCAGGCTAATGGTGGTACCTTATTTTTAGATGAGATTGGGGATATGCCGCTGGAATTACAATCAAAGCTCCTGCGTGTGCTGCAGGAACGTATAGTGGTACCGGTAGGGGGAAATCAGGCTATTCCGGTAGATTTTCGCCTGATATCTGCTACCAACCAATGCCTGGATGAACTTATTCAGGCGGGCGAATTTCGCGCCGATCTTTATTATCGCTTAAATGTTATCAACATAAGAATTCCGCCACTTAGAGAACGCAAAGACGATATTGAACTTCTGGCCCGACATTTTGCTCTGGTCTATGCCAGTAAACTGGGAAAAGGACCGATTGATATTAGTGCAGAAGCCCTGGAAGCTATGCGGAACTATAATTGGCCAGGCAACATTCGGGAACTGGAAAATGTCATAGAAATGGCCGTAAACCTTTGTTCGGATTGTATTGAAGTAGAACACTTGAGTCGGGATGTAAGGAACAGCCTTACAGATCCGGCTGCGAATCATGAAGATGAGGTTATTTTATCGCTGGAAGAAATGGAGAAGCAGCAGATTATTAAAGCACTGCTTCACTTTGAAGGGAATATTTCACAAACAGCTAATGTACTTGAAATTGGACGCACCACGCTTTACCGGAAGATGAAAAAATACGATCTGTTTGAGTATGTAAAACAATAGAAGGGGAGACGCCAGGATGTTTTCAAGTATACAGAAAAAACTTCTTATTTATATTCTATCGATCACCACAATATTTCTGGTAAGCATCGGTATTCTTAATTATATGTGGGCGGAAAAAGTTCTGGTACAGGTAAGTGAACGCCGTGCTGCTGCAATGGCAGAATCAGCCGCAGCCCGCATAGAAAGTTACCTGCTACAAAAAGGTCAATTTGCCTGGACCATGGCTCAGGATGAAAATATTCATCGTTTTGTAAAGCGAGTCGATACCCGTTATCAGGATGTCTCCAGTGACCAGGACTATCAAAAAATCCTTACCACCTTTAAGCGTATTGTTGCCCAGGATCCAGATATTAATATTGCCTATGTAGCAGTAGAAAAAACTCAGCGGGTCTATGACAGCACAGAATATGAAAACCCGCCTGATTACAAGGTGGGTTCCAGACCATGGTATAAGGCAGCTGTAAATGCCAGGGGGCTTGTTTTTAGCTCTCCCTATATCTGTCCGGTTACTGGTAAACAGGTGATAAGTGCTGCGGTACCTTTTTATGGTGAAGAAGGGGAGCTTTTAGGTGTGGCAGCGGTAGAAATTCTAGTTGATAAAGTTGAAAACATTGTATCCGACGTACATTTATTTAAGAGCGGCTACTCTTTTATACTGGATAAGCAGGGAGAGGTAGTGGCCTGTCCCAGTAAAGACCATCTGAACATGATACATCACAGTATGGGAAGCGGCAAAGGGGTTAACAAACTTGTTTCTCTGATGCTGGAAGGGGAGACAGGCTGGGAAGAGATTGTCACGGATGGAGTGGGAAAATACGTATTTTATACCCCCATCAAAAACCTGGACTGGTCGCTGGGAGTGGTGGTTCCTAAAGATGAAGTAACCGCAGCCATTATACCGCTGGCTAAAATTTCGCTGGTGACAGTGTTATTGGGAGTTATTATCATCAGTTTATGCATCATCTTACTCACTTCAAGGATTACGCGGCCCCTGGAGGAGTTTACCTCCATTATGGGCAAAGTAGAAGAAGGAGATTATACCATTCGGGCCCAGGTAGAATCAAATGATGAAATTGGCAGGCTGGGGGAGAGTTTGAACCATATGCTGGACAAACAGCAGCATTTAATTAAACAGGTCATGGACACCGCCTATAATATGGGTATTGCTGGCCATGAATTGGCCATCACCATTGGGGAAGGAAGCTCTACTATTCCGGGTGTAACTGATGAAATGGGTGCCATTGTAAAGAAACTTGATCTGGAAAAGATGAAGCAAAAGAGCTATGAATTTACGCATTCTCATGCGATCAGGGACTTATTTGAAGAGATTATACTTTTAAACTACGAGCAGAGGGCTATGACTGGTATCCTTGAAGACCTGGAAGAAGATTTTCGCGATCTGCGCAAGCAGATTACGGATACGCAGCAGGCTGCTCAAATCGATGAGATTATCCATTCCTATTACAACATTACGGAGCAGGTTGTTGCTCTATCGCAGCGGGGCGAAAAAGTGCAGATGAACTTTGTAGATGTAAGTGATTACGTGGATGATTTGCATCAAGGCATTACGGATATAGTAAATACCTTGCAGATCGTCAATGTGCAGATCGAAAACGTAGCCGGTCTGCAATCGGATCTGCTCAAACGTGCCACCAAGACAGCCATGGGCCTAGTGCAGTGGTCACAGAAGCTGCTGGAATTAACTTCGCGTTTTCAGATCATAGAGAATTCTGATATGGATAAGGCTTTGCCGATGGAAGAAAAGCCTGTAGAGGAAGGGGTCTAAAAAAGAGCAGTCCAGCTGGACTGCTCTTTTTATCATCTTCATAGTTTTACCGGCCTGAATTATGCAGATTTATACTTTCATCCAGGTAGTTGATGTTCATAGCAT
>DUSB01000260.1 GCA_012840625.1 Syntrophomonadaceae bacterium | reverse complement strand
TGAACTGTTAGGGGGGCATGTCATAGGCATGACCAGCGTTCCTGAGGTTTGTCTGGCCAGGGAACTGGGGATTCACTACGCCAATGTATCTATTATTACCAATTATGCCGCCGGAATTTCTCCCCATCGGCTTACCCACGGGGAAGTAGTGGAGATGATGGAGCAGAGCATCGATAAAGTCCGTTCTTTACTGATGGACAGCTTTGCCGCCATACCCACAGAGAGCAGCTGTGATTGTAGAGGAATACTTGAGGAGACAAGGATGAATAAATGATTGCAACCATTCGCAGAGAAAACCAGCAGGTGCTGCTTCTGGATCAGAATCTCCTGCCGGAAGAAGTTCATTACCAGCCCTGCCAGACCCATGAAGAGGTAGCCGAAGCCATACGTTCTTTAAAGGTTCGCGGTGCTCCCTTAATCGGTGTAAGTGCTGCTTTTGGCATGGCGCTGGCTGTACAAAACTATAACGGCAGCGAGGCAGGACTGCCTGCTTATTATGATGAAGCAGAGAGGCTTATGGCATCTACCCGGCCAACAGCAGTCAACCTTTTCTGGGCCCTGCGCCGGATGCGCTCCTGTTTTCAGGCAGCAGCAAAGAGCAGTAGGGAGCAGCTGGTCAGCCGCCTGTGGCAGGAAGCCGAAGCCATGTATGCTGAAGACATCGAAATCAATACCCGCATTGGTGATCATGGACAGGAGCTGCTGGATGGGGAAGTCAGGATCATGACCATCTGCAATGCCGGGGCTCTGGCTACATGTGGTTACGGTACTGCATTGGGAGTGATCCGTTCTGCCTATCGGGAAAGGAAACTAAACCGGGTATGGGCCTGTGAGACCCGTCCCGTTTTACAGGGAGCGCGACTCACCATATGGGAACTCATGCAGGATAAAATTCCCGTCACCTTGATCACCGACAACATGGCAGCAGCTGTCATGCGGCAGGAATCGATTGATGCTGTGGTGGTTGGTGCAGATCGCATCGCGGCCAATGGAGATACCGCCAACAAAATCGGTACCTATGGTCTGGCCGTCCTGGCGGCCCATCATAAGATTCCCTTTTACGTTGCCGCACCGCTATCAACAGTTGATATAGAACTGGCGAATGGCAGCCTGATTCCGATCGAGGAACGCGATGCCGATGAAGTCCGCATGGTAAGGGGACAGTATATTACCGTAGCTGAGGTGGAGGTTTTTAACCCCGCCTTTGACGTAACCCCTCATGAACTTATTACCGGTATTATCACCGAAGCAGGAGTAATCAAGTCTCCTTTCGCCAGCGGTTTGCGCCAAGTCCTGGAGGTGAAATGATGAAATACGAGGCCGAGCGGCGTGCTCTTATCCAGACCGCTCTGGAGATCTATGAAAGCCAGCTGGTGGTAGGAACCTGGGGGAATGTCAGCCTGCGTTTACCAGCAGAGGAAGCTATGCTAATTACCCCCAGCGGCATGGATTACAAGGTGCTGGATATCGAAGATCCCGTTCAGGTCAGCCTGGATGGAAGCAGGATACAGGGCCGCTGGAAACCATCGATAGAAACGCCCTTGCACCGGCGGATTTATCTGGCTATGCCAGAAGTCGGTGCCATCTGTCATGTCCACAGTCCCTATGCCTCTGCCTATGCGGTGGCCGGGCAGGCTGTTCCGGTGGTACTGGAAGAAACAGCCCAAGTAGTAGGACATGCCATTGAGGTAGCCCCTTATGCCCGCTGCGGAAGCGAAGAGCTGGCCGAGGGTACCATGCAGTTTTTAAAAGGCAAACGAGCCGTTCTGCTGGCCAACCATGGTCTGGTGGCAGCAGGAAAAGATCTGGCTGACGCACTGAAAATATGCTATATCGTAGAGAAGACCGCCAGGGTCAGTATCATGGCCCGGCTTTTAGGTCAGGTAAGGGAGTTGTCAAAAGAAGATATCAATGCCTTGCAGCATGACTTTACCTTTTATGGCCAGAGCAAAGACCATACATAAAATATTGGAGGGTAGCAAATGTCCATCCTGATTAAAAACGTCACCCTTCTACCGATGAGTGGCGAAGGTACCATTGTCAACAATGCCTATGTAAGAATAAAAGGGCAGTATATCAGTGAAGTGGGAACAGGAAATGCACCAGATGGTCGGGATGATCTGGTCATCGACGGAAGCGGGCAGCTCTTGATGCCCGGCTTTATCAATACCCATACCCATGCAGCCATGACCCTCTTGCGCGGTTATGCTGACGATCTTCCCTTGATGGAATGGCTGGAGACCAAAATCTGGCCGCTGGAAGACCAGATGAACGGTGATGATATCTATGCCGGAACCCGCCTGGCCATACTGGAAATGATTAAATCAGGCACCACCTGTTTTGCCGATATGTATTTCAGTATGGATCGTGTGGCAGAAGCAGTCCGCGATACCGGCATGCGTGCCGTGCTGGCCCGAGGAATGGTGGGAGTAGGACCTGAACATCAACAGGCCCTAGACGAGAGCCGTGAGCTGGTGGCCAACTGGCATGGAGCAGCCCGGGGAAGGATACAGTTTATCTTAGGTCCCCATGCCCCCTATACCTGTCCACCGGATTACCTGAAACGGGTGATTGCCCTGGCCGAAGAACTGGATACTGGCATCCATATTCACCTGGCCGAAACCGCCGGGGAAGTCAGCGACATAGAAAAACAGCAGGGCAAAACACCCATAGCCCTTATGGA
>DUSB01000176.1 GCA_012840625.1 Syntrophomonadaceae bacterium | reverse complement strand
TGCCGATATAGCTAAACTTCAATATACGGGAGGAACTACCGGCGTCCCCAAGGGGTGTGTATTAACCAATGCCATGCTGATGTCGCAGGTGGTACGAACAGCAGAATGGTTTCGGCCGGCGGTAGATCCTCAAGACATTATAACGCTTTGTGCTATCCCGCTGAATCATATTTATGGTTATAATGCTAATGTCAATGTTTGTTTATATAAAGGGGGTAGTATTGTACTGGTCGCACAACCCACACCTGATAATATACTTAAAAATATTACCCAGCACCGACCTAATATTTGGGCTGCTGTTCCAGCTATGATTATTGGACTTAATAATCATCCCGATATAGCTAATACTGATATCAGTTCTTTAAAAGGAATATTCTGCGGTTCAGCCCCTCTAGCGGTTGGTACTCTGAAACGATTTGAAGAATTATCGGGAGGAAGAATCATAGAGGGAGCTGGCATGTCCGAGACAGTTAATATTTATACGGTTAATCCAATGTTTAAAAAGCGTAAGTTTGGCAGCTGTGGTGTGATTTGGCCTGATACAGATCTGGTGGTGGTGGATGTAGAGACAGGCACCAAGGTTATGCCGCGTGGAGAATTAGGAGAAATGATCGGCAGAGGACCACAATTTATTAAAGAATACTGGAACAACCCTGAAGAAACTGCTAAAACAATTCGGGATGGATGGTTGTATACAGGCGATATTGTGAAGATCGATGAAGAAGGTTTTGTTTTTATTATGGATAGGAAAAAGGATATGATTATTGTTAGCGGCTTTAATGTCTATCCAAGAGATGTTGATGAGGTTTTATATGACCATCCTAAAGTGGTAGAAGCTTGTACTATTGGGGTTCCTGATGAAAAACAGGGAGAGTCGGTTAAATCATTTGTGGTGGTTAAAAAGGGAGAAACCTTGAGTAAAGAAGAATTAAATGAATATTGCCGGGAAAGACTTTCTGCTTATAAGGTTCCCAGATATATAGAGTTTGTTGATGAACTGCCCAGAACCAGTGTTGGTAAGCCGGATAGAAAAGCGCTCAAGGAAATGGAAATCAGTAAAACCAAGGAGTAGGATGTTTAGCCTGTTAAAGCGATAGGATGGGCTGATAATACCGCAGATAAAAGCAAACTAACAGTTATAACTGAGCCATCCTGTGTCCAGCAATAGCTATGTTTGAAAGCTGACGGGCATAGTGGACCGATAGTGTTAGCCACATAGGGACAGGAGTAGGGAGAAATAACTCAATAGGTGTTTTATTGAATTTGTAGACCGGGGAGACAGTTTGTTTTCCCGGTTTTTTCGCGGAATGATTGATGGGTGGCGTTCTATTTATCGAAAGCAGGTTTTTGGAGTAAACTGTTGTTAAGATAATTTAAAAAAGAGGCAGGAGTAAATCTATGAAGAAAAATAAGCAGGTTATAGTGGTCGGGGGAGGGGCAGCGGGAATGGTAGCTGCTATTTCTGCCAGAAGATTGGGCGCTGATGTTACCATATTGGAGAAGAATCCGCGGGTAGGTAAGAAGATATTAGCTACTGGAAATGGACGCTGCAATTTTACTAATATAAATGCTGATGCCCAATATTATCATGGCAATAATCCTAAATTTGTTTATAGTGCCTTATCCAATTTCAGCGTAGATGATACCATTAAATTTTTTGAGAAATTAGGAATTGCCCCTAAGGTGGAGGATTTGGGGAAGGTCTTTCCCATGTCTGACCAGGCTTCAAGTGTTCTGGATGTTTTATTATATGAGTTAAAGCAGCTGGGAGTTAAGATTGTTTGTGATGCGAATGTAAAGGATATCAGCAAAAACGGAAAGTTTCTCATAGAGCTGGAAGATGGAAAGGTATACCAGGGGGATAGGGTCATCCTTACTACAGGCGGCAAAGCTATGCCTGCCAGTGGTTCTGATGGTAATGGCTATAGTTTAGCAGCTAGGCTGGGGCATACGGTTATAGATATTTTCCCGGCTTTTGTCCAGTTAAAATTGGAGGGGCCGTATTTTAAGCGCCTGGATGGAGTTAAATTCGTAGGGACGGCTGAGATCATACATAATAATAAATCGGTAGCCAGTGATCGGGGAGATATTCTATTCACT
>DUSB01000175.1 GCA_012840625.1 Syntrophomonadaceae bacterium | reverse complement strand
GATCATAATAGGATGATTCAAAATATACCCGTTTATCTTCCATAACTTTTAAGAGCTTGTTCTGCAGTGCCGGATCCAATTCCCCAATCTCATCGATAAATAGTATCCCCCCATGGGCTTCTGATACCAATCCCAGCTTGGGTTCGGGGATTCCGTCTTCGGCTAATTCCCGTTTAGCTCCCTGATAAATAGGATCATGAACTGAACCCAGCAGGGGGTTGCTTGATTCCCTGGGATCCCAGCGCAAACTGCTGCCATCGACTTCGATAAAGGGGGCCCCTGGCTGAAACACGCTGTTATCTCTGTTCTGAGCCATTTGTAAAGCCAGGCGTGCACAGCTGGTTTTCCCCACCCCTGGCGGTCCGTACAAAATAATATGCTGGGGAAAGGGGGTATTTAGCTTGGCCATCAGGGCTCGCATAGCCAGCTCCTGGCCAATAATCTCTTCCAGCGAACCAGGTCTTAAATATTCGAGGGCTGATCCCTTCAGCCCTCCATATTCCATTTTTTCTAACAGGGCAAGTTTCTTAAAGGTATAAGGGGTTTCATAGCTGCGGCTCTCTTCTTTTATAATCTGCAGTTTTATGTCGCGGATATACTCTGCATAACGCTGCTCCATCCGCTCATTGACCTTTTTTTGCAGGTCTTCTTCCACCTGCTGACGAGCCCGCAGCTCAGCGATAAGGTTTTCCAGCTGCCCTATAGCAGCTGCCACTGTCGCTGCAGGAATCTCATCAATCTGAGTATCCTGGTAGAGGATCCGGTATACTCCCTTGACTCTTTCTTCTACTGAATCAGACTGCAGGTATTCCTGCGCCTGCCAGCGTACCGCCGTCTGTTCGAACGTTTCTATTCCATAAATGTTTTTTAGCTGTTCAATCATATGATCGGCTCTTTTTTTGAGATCGACTGGACTCTTACATCCCTCCTTACGAATAAGCGATCTATTCCAATTTTGCTTCATTTCGCAGCCTCCTATGTTATTCGGAGGCGACGATTACCTTCACCTCCGCTTGAACTTCGGGAAATAATTTTATGCGTACTTGATGTTCCCCCAGGTTTTTGATCGGTTCTGGCACATCAATTTTCTTTTTATCTATTGACACCCCTAATTCCTCTTGTAAAATGTCGGAAATCTCTTTGCTGGTCACAGCACCAAACAGTTTTTCTGATGAGCCGGTCCTGGCCTTAATGGTCACCGACTTCCCATCTATCCGCGCTTTGAGCTCCTCGGCTTCGCTTTTTTCGCGTTCTTTTTTCTTTTCCTGACTCACATTTTTTTCCTTGATTTCCTTTATCTTTTCCTTGGTTGCCTCTTCAGCCATTCCTCTGGGTATCAGATAATTACGCCCATATCCATTGGCAACCTCTACAATATCTCCCTTTTGGCCTAATTTTTTCACATCCTCAGTAAGAATCACTTTCATTGTTCATCGTCCTCCTTTGGTTTAGAAATTTTACGAAAGTCTATTAAAGAGTCAAAAATACCTAACAAGCTCAGAAAAAAGATGATTGATAGGGAAAAAATCAAAAACACGATAATTAATAGTGCGATAACCCACCTTCTGCTCCGGGGCTTCATGCGGCCAACTCTAAAAACTATGCCAGCTAACCCATAGTAAGCAGTAATCGGCAGGGTGACCAATAAGAGATTGCCCCCGGCGTAGTATAAGGTAGACATCTCACTGCGTCCCAGCAGCCAGAAGCTGAGACCGGCAATAACCACCCAGGCCATTTGCCAGGGCATAATCTCCTCGCGAAAAGGACGCCTCTGCAGAACTGAAAGCCCTCGTCGTTTACACCACCAGGAACTGAATAATAGAATGAGAAAAATACCAATGATGCATTCCAGGTAGTATAAGGCCGGCAGATAATGGATCATCTGTCGGGCAGTTTCTTTGATGTTTTTTTGCAGTTCTTCCTGGCTTATGCCACGTTCTTCATAGATCTCGGCCAGGGAGGAGTCCTGAGCCCATTTCATGCTCTCATCAATGTATTTATCCAGCTGGGCCTCGATCCCCTGCATGGCCTGGTTTCCAGCTCCCAGGTAGGCCCCAGCCAGAAAAAGACTGATGGCTATAATTCCGGCCAGCATCCCCCAGCGCTGAATAATATAATATCCCTTGCGCTGGTTAAGGAGCAGACCCATGACCAGTGAAGGGATGCCAAAAAAGCTCATGGGATACAGGGCCGCAGAAGATCCCAGTATTAATAAAAGCATAAAATTCAAAACAATAAGCAGCAGATAACGGCTGCGATCTAAGAAATGGCCGCCCAGTACCAGGCACATACCCCATACGATTCCGATTAGAAAGGTTAGCTGTGGTGCCGCAATCAAAGCCAGGCAAGCCAGAGAAGAAAGGACTATCAAGGGGACAAAGGCCGGCAATACCATCACCTCTTCTTTTGGTTAATACTCTCCATATATTGTTTGAGTTCAGTTAAGTCTCCATACCATGGTTCTATTTCATGCACCTCATTAATACTGTTGTTTAATTTATGCTTAATAATAAAATCTATCGTATGAAAACTAATCCCCACCCTGCTCCCCAGCAAATAAGTGGAAATAATAATAGTTGCCAGAGCATCGGCCGTCATTTCTTTACTGTTTTTCAACAGGGAGCGAAACAATGTGGATACCGCATCAAGTAACTCTGTTTTCAGCCATTCTATTACCCGTAAGTTTGTCGCCATGTCTACTTCGTTGTTTTTTATTACCATGAACCTGATACCTCCCTGTTACACGAAATTCTGCACAGGGACTTTTTTTCCTGCTCCTGGCTTTAATAATAAGCTGATCTTCATTGATCATGGCTGCAGAAACAGCCAGCCAGTTAATCCATGCCGGAAACACAGCAAGGCAGCTCAGCAGCGGGAAAGGAAATAGGCATATAAAAACCTTGCGTAAAAGCAAGGAAAAAGTCATCGCTATTGGGTTCGTCTGTATTAACTGACGTTTTAATTCTATCATAAGATCATATGAGGGCAAAGCTTTAATCCAGCCTGCCCCGGTACAAGTAAAAAGCGACCAGCTATCGCAAGCTGTTGCGCCTTTCTTAAAAATAGATCTAGTTTTCCACGGTTCTAAAGATAGTAAGCTGTTCAGATATCAATCTGCAGCGGGTTTTTGGGTATAGGCTGCTTGCTGCCGCCATACGCCTGAATTATTTGCCCTCTTCCAATTATATATTTCATTCGGCTTTCGCCTTTACTCGTCTTTTTGCAGCAGTTCTGCCACCAGCTTTTTAAAATTCTCTGCAATCTCTGTACGATTTTCTGGGCAAACAGGAAGGACTAAGACATCAGAACGATGACGCAGTTCATCTAGAAATAGACTCGGCTTGGCTTTGATAACCCCCAATACTGGTATGTCTGAAGCCAAACATTTTCTTACATAGTCTTGAAAT
Source organism: Syntrophomonadaceae bacterium (assembly GCA_012840625.1). GTDB lineage: Bacteria > Bacillota > Syntrophomonadia > Syntrophomonadales > Syntrophomonadaceae > DUSB01. Next base: position 14,659 of record DUSB01000175.1, on the reverse strand, counting down.
GTTTTCGCCTCCGCTTCCAAAATACCCAGTTCATCCATAATAATAAGATCTGGCTTACTTTTAAGACAATCCTGGAGAATACGTACTCCCAAATCCTCAAAGGTTTCAGTGACAGCATACATATGCCCATCCTTTCCCAGACGACAGATGAAAGGCTTCTCTTCTGCCTGTATTAAAGGGCTGATGCTACCCAGTACATAGGCACGTTTACCATCTTCCGTAAACTGAGGCACAGTTTTGAACCCCCCTATGCTGCCATCATAATCATCAATTGCCTGCTCAAGAATAGTACTTTTCCCACTTTTTATCGGTCCAGTTAAAAAGATGTTTTTCATGGTATACACCTTAATTATTGTTTTTATCATTATAAATCTTTGACCCTTTTTTCATCTACCAGAAGACGCTTACCGTAACAGATGTTTAATGGTAGATGATAAAATCCCGGTAATAGGTTCCAGTCCCACCTCCACCCTGAACTCATTTAGACTGTCAAGATCAATAGGCAGACAAAATCCGCATTGAGCTATCAATCTTATCCCCTCTGCCCAACCGTATGGTTTTGGTCCCTGTCGCTGCAGTTGTTTTTTATATTCCATCAACGGGACCCCCTGGGGACACTGATCCTGACAGACCCAGCAATTGGAGCACATCCAGATGTTTACTTGATCAGCGCCTTCCAGGGGAACCGAGGCAAAGGATCGTATCCCCTTATTTTCTAGATAGCAGCTTTCCTGGCAGCACCCACACTGTATGCATGTTTCAAACATTCTGCAGTCTCCTTTTTAATCGGGGGTCTTTAATCATGAGTTGCTGGGGTGAAAACCCCATCGCTATCCCAATAAGCTGGGGTAAAAAGATCCCCGGAATCCTTCGGCCTGAATAGTACTGTCCCTGCATGCGGTCTAATAAGAGATGACAATTACCACATGCAGTAATAATGGTTTCTACACCTTTTTTATCCAATTCCTCCAGGCGCATCTCCCCCAGGCAATAGGCGACCGATTTGTCTGCTAAAGTCAGCGTGGATCCACAGCACTGGTTTTCGGATGCATAGGAGACGCATGCTGCTCCGGTTAATCGAACCAATTGTGCCATGACCTGTGGATGATCTGCATCGTCAAACTGCATAATCTCTTCCGGGCGAAAAACCTGACAGGGATTCATCACCGCTGTCTGTAAGGGAACATTTGTGGTCAACAGCTTTGGTATATCTTCTTTATAGTCATCCAGGACCTCTAGTATATGATGAACCTGAATCGTATTATGAAATTCAAGTTCCAGCGGCTTTAGAACCCGGTTAATGTCTTCCACGTACTCTGTGTTACGGGTACAACTGTACTGCAGCTGCCGGAAAGCGTTGGTGCAGCCGCCACATAAGGTTATAAGATCCATGTTGTTTTGTTCTGCCAGAGCCAGGTTGTAGGCGGCCATATAAATCCAGTTGCTGCTGGCTCCTTGTACAAAAGAGCCACAGCAGCTTGCTTCTCGCAATGGATAAATGGGTATGCCTAGCTTTTTCAAAACGCACTTGCTGGCCACTTCATATTCAGGAAAACGGTACCAAACCAGGCATCCAGCAAAAAGGGCTTTTTTATGTTTACATTGCCTGCCCTTGAAAGATGGCTTGACAGATGTCATTCATATCCACTCCCGGCATTTCCAGCTGATTAAGCTCATATTGCTCTTGCAAAGCAGCCTGAACAGCATCCCATTTATAGGGTTGACCTGCGACTGATTTAGATAGTAGGGGCAGCTTTTCCCGTGGATAAAAACTAAAGTCTCCCCAAACATCTAAACTTTCAACAATTCCGTCGCGTATGGTAGTCATAGTCTGGATCAGCCCTCCGGCGGCTTTATAACTGCCGTATTTTATGCTTACTCCAGCACCGATAGGTACCTGTTTCTGCCTGGGAGTACGCTTGTTCATAAATTCCGTAGAGCTGAACTCTTCGCCCAGTTTATCCGCCAGTTCTATGACCTGGGCTGGAAGGTCTGCCCTCTCTAAAGGCCCTAAAACTTCAGCAAAGCTGTCAATCAGGTATTCTATTACCTGCTGTCTCTCTGGTTTGTATCCCAATTCGAGTTTTACCGTACTCATATTTTCCTGCATGGTCTTATACATTTTATCTCTAAATTTTTCATCGGGAACCTGCAGTACCCTGGTCATGGTTTCGAAATCGAAGTCTAATAAAATTCCCCCCACAAATACGATGCAATCACCAATATCACCTCCGCCTTCCCCGGCAATTTTCTTCCCCTGGGCGGTAAGAATATCGTTAATAGGTTTAAACTTGGTCTCAATACCTAGTTTGCCATAGGTCTGTATAACCGGCTCAGAAAAGCACCGATAAAGCTCATCAATCGACCCCGGTGATAAGGGATTATCCTTTTTCAATATCACTTGATAGAAAATCTGGTTATGATCCAGGAAGGTAGTTCCTCCCCCTAACTCCCTTCTCATTATAGAAATTCCATGCTCCTGACAATAATCTAAGTCAACCCCGGATAAATCCTGAAAATACCCGATGCTGACTAGAGGGTCACGGGGCGATACGACGACTAATGCTTCCTCATTCATTCGAGCTAAAGCATGAAAAATAAGCATAGAATATTGTCCTGGTAGGACTCCTAAATCATAGACTTTCATGCAACAATCCCCCTGTTTAGAATATATTAAATAGGTAGGGCAGAAGAGGCTGACCCCTCCTACCCTGTTATGATTTCTTTAATCAACCCAGAATGACTCTACGGCATCGGTTAAATAGGTACAAGCATAGGCAAAGGTTTTGGCACCGCCAAATGGTATGGCCACACTGGCCGCTTCATAAATTTCTTCTTTGGTGGCACCTTCTTTGATTGCATTAAATGTATGGATGCAAATGCAATATTTACATGGGGTTCTAACACCCTGTGCCAGCATCATAAGTTCTTTGGTTTTTTCATCAAAGATGCCATAGTTTGCCGCTGCATATTTTTCCAGATCCAGATAGGCCTGAATGGTTTTCGGCATAGCCTCCTGGGCAACTGCCAGCCCGTCTTCAAATTCCTTTAAAATCCTCTGTGCTTTTGTCATTTCAGCCATTATTAATTCCTCCCCATTTTACTTTTTTTTAGATACCGCAGATCATCTTTACTAATGCCCAGAAGGGAAAAATTCCCACTCCGTATCAGTGCACTAAGATCGGTATCTTCCTCCACATCGCTAAAATCTACTTCTTGAATCTTAACCATATTGGACATTGTTACCCATTCTTCTTCCCAGTCAATCATACTGAGCTCCTGCTGTGCTTGACTCACCTCCTCCGGGTTCATTGCTGGTGAATGATTACGTAGAGAACCAATATTGTTATCGTGGCCTGGCCAGGCATAGAGATCTCCTGAGATCGGGTCGGTACCTACTTGATAAAAAGGTTGACCTGTTTCCAGCAGCTGCTGTAAACGAGAACTGGCCAGACCGTAATCATAAATAGAGCCAAATTCGTTAAACTGCATAAAGCGTTCCTGGCTTATTTCATTAACAATGAGGTACCGGGCCACCTGCAAGCGTCTATAACGACCAATACTAACTGCTTTGCGGTTCCAACGATTATTAGCAGCTATGGATAGGATGGTGGGTTCAGCCCCTAGATCGCAAATGCGTTGACATGCAGCTACATATTGCTGTTCAGTTTCACCCAGACCTGTAAATAAATGTACGTAGACCTTCCCCGGACCAAATAACGCTACAGCTTCACAAATGCTCTGCCAATAACAATCCCAGAGTTGATTATTTTCTACTCGATGATAGCGATTAAATAGTGCCCGGGTGGATACATCTAAAGGGATAAGAAGCCGCCTGAAACTCAGGCTTTTTTCCCGGGCTAAATCCATTAAAATCTCTGGCACAGCCGGGTCAATAAGGATATCCCAATTTTGATTATTTGACAGACCCTGCAACACATCAGCATTGAACCTTTGTGTCAACAATAATACCGTCATGTATCGTTCGGTTGAATCTAGCACGGCTTCCAGCCTGGTAAGTTCAGGTGCTTCTTGCCCCTCTGCCAGCAGGTAGAGGCAGCTGCTCTGCTGTATTTGTTTCTGAAAACTCCTATATTGGGGATAAGGGCATACATACCTTACGTTGTTCATCTGTTTCACCATCCATCTTTACCGTTATTAGTTTCCACCGGTACGTTTTGCCTGCAGTTTCTTTTGCCTTTCTATCTCTTTACTGACCCAGGCCTCATAATCTTTGCCTTTAAGTAGATTGTTTAGCTCCTCCGGGTCGGCCATTTTTATTTTTACCAGCCAGCCTTCTCCATAGGGATCTTGATTGACCAAGGTGGGATCAAATTCTAATTCCTCGTTGATTTCTACCACTTCACCGCTAACCTGTGCATAAACTCGCCCCACCCATTTACCTGATTCTACCGACATAAATGCCTTATCCTGGCTTACCTGCTTTCCGGGTTCGATAATCTCTACGTAGACTAGATCCCCGGCAGCTTTCACCGCATAATCAGTCATGCCCATGGTAACCAGGTCTCCTTCGACTCTGGCCCAGAAATGGCGCTTATCATAATAAAGATCATCAGGGTAATTGTAGCCATCGTATTGCATCCAATCACATCCTTACTTCAAGTTTTTATCGACTTGAGAACAAATTCAGTCAAATCCATCACTCGTACCCGTATTTTGTTTTTTCTTGCATTGACCTGCAGCGTTCTTTTGCATTGCTGGCAGGAGGAAATCACCGTTTTGGCTCCGGTACCGGTTATTTCTTCCAGCCTTTGCTGCGCTATTTTTGCTACCAATCCATCGTCAACCGCCTCCAGATTTCCTCCTCCACCGCAGCAAGCGGCATTTTCACGCGATCGGTCCATTTCCCTGAAATCCACTCCCGGAATACTCTGGATAACAAAGCGTGGTTCATCATAGACACCACTGTTCCTTCCTAAATCACATGGATCATGATAAGTCACGACTTCATCCAGTTCCTTTAATGGCAGCCTATCCTGCTTAATGTATTCATTTATCAGCTGACTGGCATGCATTATTTTATAAGGAAGATCTGCTCCTAAAAATTCAGGATAGGTATCCCGCCAGGAGTGATAACAGGACGGACAAGTCGTGACAATGGTCTCTACACCCAGCTGCTTAATTTTATCCAGATTCCTTTGCATTAGATCCCTGGCAAGATCAGGTTGTCCGGCTGCAATTAGGGGGAAACCACAGCAGGATTCGTCTGCACCCAATAAGGTATAATCCTCCTCCGCGGTCTCCAGAATTTGTACAAAAGACCTGGGTATGCTGTTAACCTGGGGGTAAAGCGCTCCTGAACAACCTGTAAAATAGAGCACTTTTCCTCTGCTGCCAATGCGCTGGCGGTATTTATCATCATCCAGGGCGTCAATCCATAATTCACGATTAGCCTGTTCATCACCGGTAATGTTCCCATTTTCCTCTATCGTCTGGGTCAATATCCTCAAATTGCCTGGGCTTTTCCCCTGTTCAGCTATCTCCTGGCGCAGATCCTCCCAGACCTTTATGGTATCAATCCTGGTTGAGCATTGTTCTTTACAGCGCCCGCACATGGTACATTGAAAAATCCGCAGCGCTTCCTGCTCATTAATTTGATTCCCATCAGCTATTTTCCCAGCTAACAACATTTTTGCCCGTGGTGAACTGGATTCCCAGCCAATCTGTTTGTATACAGGACATTCAACCCGGCAGTATCCACACTGGGCACAGATCAGAGATTCTTTTTTTAAACCTTCATAAAAAGAGTGATCCTGCACGAGGTTACCTCCCTTTCCCAATTCCAACGAGAGACGAAATACCATTGGCTATACCACTACCCATTCCAAATAAAACCGGATGTAGAAGAGCGGGAGGGGAATAGTATTTCCCCGGGTTCATTATTCCCAGTGGATCAAGTTCCTGTTTTATAGCCTTCCTCTGCCGAAGTATATCCTCGGGAAACACGCGCTTGAGATAGACTGAGTTCCATATACCTACTCCATAAGGACGTCCACCCAAAGAAATGGCTGCATCATAGATGCGTTTTGTCTTCGCCATTTGAAATAAATATTGGATGTTTTTGCTCTCATCGGCATAATATTGAACCAGGATATTGGCCTTATTTGGGCCCATAAAATGGCCATATACGGCTGTCCGCTGATTTAACTTTTTAACTTGCTGGTAAAATAAGGGGATCTTATCTGCCGATAAAGCCACTTCACCTGCCAGCAGAGTGGGACCACCGCGCTTAATTTTTAAAGCATACAGCCGATCGTCCCAGACCTCCTGCCCCACCTGCTCAGGCATCATCTCTGCACCGGTATCCGCCGCCAGCTGCTGTACGTTCTTTTTGGCTGCTTTGATTTCTTCTGCGCTTCCCTGATAGGTAATGCATACTAGATGCCTGTCATGCAATGGAACTTCGTATCCTAGATCAGCCTGCATCGAAAAACAATCGCTATCACTGAACTGCACATTGTAGGCTCCCGGTGCTTGCCCGGCCAGACGATTGATTATGCTTACCAGCTGAGTAAAAGAGTCAATAGCCAAGGCTGCATGATACTCTGCTTCTGGTAAATGGCGAATACGAAATCGCACTCTGCTTACAATTCCTAGGGTTCCTTCTTTACCCATAAACCAGGATAGGGGATAGCTACCTTCTTGCCGGGCATCAATCCATTTACCCTGAGGTAAATAAATCTGTGCCGCTTCCACTTGATCGTGGAAGCAGCCATACTGCATGCTGCCAATGCCATAACCTTCAGTGTTGAACCATCCTCCAACTGTTGCTGCGACCGCGCTGCTGGGGTAGGTACAAAGACTGAACCCATTTTTCTGTAAGGTCTGCTCCACTTCATACCAGGGTGTTCCGCTCCAAGCTTCAGCCAGCAGATTTTCTTTATCTATATCCAGTACACCCCGTAAGCGGTTAAGATCGATGAGAATACCCCCATCAGCAGGAACCGTATTCATGTACGCGGTGGTAGCCCCGGCTCTAGGTATAACAGCCAAGCGCTCTTCAATTGCTAGTCGCATGGTTTCTTCTATGCATTCCTCATTCAGAGGCGATACCACTAAATCAGGTTTGGTTTGAAACATTAACCGCGTCATGATTGGTGGAACAGATGCTAAATCGCGTGTATAGAAGGAACGCTCAAAATCATCCCTTGTAACTTGATCTTGAAATTCTTCCATAAGTCTCTGGTATTTTTGTGTCATAAATCTGCCCCTCTTAATGGTTTTGTCGTGTAAAATTCTTTAAAAAGCCTTTAAACATAGCCTGCGAACCAAGCATCATCGCCAGACTGGGGTTCTGAGCTTCCATTGATATAAGATTTCTGGTGTGTAATTGTGATAAAATCCAGCCAGCACCTTCTAAGGTCCCTAGCATCTGAACCCCCACCAGTCGATCCTGTTTGATCAAAAGGCGGCCATAACTATGATGACCTGTACGTTCCCATATCTCGTAATCCTGATTACCCAAATCTGCGGCAGTCAAGCCAATCGAGAGGACAGGTGCCTCACCAACGTAGGTCAACAGCACTCCAAAGGAACCGGGGTATTGTATTCTGCCACCAGCACAATTGATGCCAGCGATTTTTCCCTGGCGATAAGCAGCATCCCATAAAAGGTTTAATACCTGCTGCCCGGAGAATAAATCTGTGCTTTCTACGCAATCTCCACAAGCATAAACCTGTGGAATATTCGTGCACATATAAGGATCTACTTTTATCCCACCTGTTTCTCCCAGGGTTATCCCCATTGATGTAGCCAGCGATACGTTGGGACGAACACCTACCGCCCACGCTATGATTTGACAGGGTATTTCTCTTTGGTCAGTAACAACCCCCTGTACCTTTTCTTTGCCTTGCACAGATTCTACTGTTTCCGCTGTATATACTTGAACACCCTCTTGTTCCAGCATGTGCTCAACCATGCGTGCAGTATCTTCATCAAGTGATTTGGGTAAAACCCATTTTTCTTTTTCTATCAAGCTCACTTCTTCATAGCCTCGTTTTTTTAAAGCCAGCGCCGCTTCCAAGCCGATAGCTCCAGACCCAATTACTACTGCAGATTGTGCCGGATACTGAATAATCTGATCTGTATCAAAAAGTGTTTTTAATACGAAATTCCCTGGCAGACTACTCCCCGAAACCGGAGGAATAATGGCTTGGCTGCCTGTAGCCAAAATCAGCTGGCTATATTTTATCCGGGTCGAATCTGTGTAAACGACAGCTTTGTCTGGATCAATGGCTTCAACGAGCTGTCCCAGATATAGCTGAATCTTATTGGCCTGGTAGTCCTCTTTGGTACGGATAAAGACTTGTTCCCTTTCTACAGACCCGGCCAGATAGTTGGGCAGAATTCCTGGCGAATATTCAGGGTGTTCTTCACAACCAAGTATGCAAATACTCATATCCGGTCTGGTCTGTCGGGCCGAGAGAGCCGCACTGTTCCCTGCCACCCCATTCCCGATAATGACTAAATCAGCTGTCTTATTTTTGGCCATTTTTTCTGCCCTCCCCTCGGTGCAGTTCTCCGTTTATTCGTACCACCCGGCGCGCCGACTCGGTAAGCTGAATGCTGTTCCATGGTTCACCAATCGCTTTACTCAGGAGCCGGGCTGCATCGTCTACGGGCTCAACATAGGGAACTCCATCGGCCCAGCCCAGGCCCAGCAGCGCAAATATAATTGCATCCAGATCTGCATTCTCCAACAGGTTGGAGTCTAGTTGGGCTTTTTTATTGATTACGCTCAGTAATTCTCCTTCATTTTGTCTGCTGGCTGCCGATAAAACCTGTCCATCTATTTCTTCTGCCTGCCAGTACAAACCATTAAGCATGCATAATTCTTTGATCCTCAATAAACTTTCCTTTTCCGGGCTGTCCTCAATGTTCTTCCATTCCTTATCAGATAGGAGCACCTTTCCCCCCGCGGGTGTTATTGCTACCCTTTTGCTTTTCCATGGGGAAAGATAGTACCCTATCTCCGGCAGATATTTTGAAGCCGAATAGCCGGTTTTTTGGGGAAAAGCAGCGTACAGTTTAATACAAAGATTAAGAAATTCTTGGGCATCTGCCAGCTTAACCCTGCCTCTACCAGCCACAGATAAGGCTTTCAGGTTCATCTGCTCAAATATGGCTCCTGACCCAAAACCGCCTATTTCGAAAGCCTTATTTTCAAGCAAGGTGGCTGCCTCTGATTGGGCGTAGAGGAAGGGACCTGCCGATACCACCACTCTATCTCTCTCATCACTATGCCTTATGATCCACTCATAGGTAGCAGCGTTATCGCTTTCCCGATGTTTTTCTGCGGATATAAACGATACGATGCCATCTGTTATGTGTAAATAAAGTGCTTCCACTGCCCGTCCGTAGATGAGAAGGTGATCAACCCCGGCATAACGTAGCATGGAACCCAGCATTCCTTCCGATCTTCGTATAACTATTTTTTGGGTGTGAGGATCAGCCCAGATCATGCTAAATACACCTGAAGCCGGAGCTCCGCTACCAGTAAGCGGTCCAGTAGAGATGCCTACAACAGGAACGTTGTTAGCATCATCTAATGCATGCTGCCATATGGAATGCCATAAGGTAAAATGAACCCCCAGGCTGCCAAAACGATCAACTGTATCCTCTCTGCTTATTTCATGCAACGTCGTTTTTTGGGCCGCAGCATCCACTGTCAAACAGCGGATTGTTTTATTCTTTGCCCCCATCCCTACACCTCCTTCTGCTGCCAGGCGTAAAAACGAAATCCCTGTTTTTCCCGAACTGCGGCACTATATACAGCCGTTTCCTGGTACTGCAATGCCTGCTGCGGACATACTTTTACACAGACGGGATCCCCACCACATAAATCACAGGTAACAACGGCCTTACTATCCGCATCATAAACAGGTGCCTCAATCGGACACATAACCATGCAAGCTCCACAGGCAAAACACTTCTCCGGCTCACGGGATACATATCCGTCAGACTTATTAGCGATGGTTTTCATCAAACATGCTGTCATGCAGGCAGGCTCAGCACAATGCTGACATACCGCCACCGCTTGAATGAATTCACCCCAATATCTGTTTATACGGATTCTGGCTTCAGAAGGCTGGGCAGAATTCTTTTTGGCGATAGAGCAAGCAAGCTGACATATTCCACAGCCATTGCACTTTTCTCGATCAATTGACAAGGCCCACATAATATCCCCGCCTTTTTTGAGAATAGATCGGAGAGCTGTCTCCCCGATCCATTCTGATTCGTTACCTCAATCCTCTACCATCTTGCTACGGCTAATCGTGGCATACCGATCTCTCAACCTAGTTGATATTTCATCTACTGTACCTACATAAATAGCTTCTGCGGGACAGGCATGGGCACAGGCCGTGGTGTCACCAGCATCTAATCTATGCACACACAGATTGCATTTCTCCATAAGCCCCGCAGCACCAAATTGTGGTACTCCAAAGGGACAGGCCCACAAACATTCTCGACAGCCAATGCATTGGCTTTGGTCTACGAGAACAATGCCATCTTCAGGCCGCTTATAAATCGCACCGGTAGGACAGGATTTTATACAGGGAGCATCGCCACAGTGCAAACATGGCATTGGTAGGAATTCACATTTATCAATACCATTACGGGTTACTTCTATTTCGCTGACCATGGTATATCTAGGCCCAGCGGGTAAGTCGTGCTCTAATTTACAGGCGGTCTCACAAGCGCGGCAGTTCATACACCGCTTGGTATCTACGTATATTGTCATCTGTTTCCTCTGCATTCCTTTTCCCTCCTTACCTGCTACATTCTTTGGATTTCGACCAGGGTATTAAAATAGCCAGTGGTGTTACCATCCAGTAAGGGATGGTAATCATACATGATTCCGTTTTCTCCCAGTACATCTCTGGGGCCACCAATACTAAGCGAGGTAAGTTCGTTTACACAACCACCCAGCTTGACCCACATGCCACTGCTCAACTCAACCACGCCGGGCTGTACGCGAATACTGACCCGGGCCAGAATATTCTCCAGCTTACCGCGGTCATTAAAGATGCTTACTTTATCGCCATCCTGAATACCCCGTGCATCAGCATCCACTTTGTTTATGAACACCTTGGCCGGGCCTTCAATTTCTTGAATCCACGGTAAATTGTAGAATTGTGAATGGGTTCGGAATGCAGGATGCTGCGAAATAATGGTTAAAGGATATTTTTTGGCCAGTTCTGGAGTTCCCACAGGACTCTCATCCGGCTCAATGAAATGCGGAACCGGGCAGTAATCTCCGTCATAGATTTCACCGCGTTTTTCCATGGAAGTAGAATAAAGCTCTATTTTCCCCGTTGGCGTAGTGAACTTGTAATCACTGTATGGCACCTGTGGGCACCAATTTTCTGGTAAACGAGCGGGACCGTTAGGTGATACCGCCGCATCAACATCACAGTTTTCCTCTATTAACATGCGCACCCAATCCAGACCGGTATATTCTCTGGGGAAATATTCTTCATAACCCAAACGACGAGCCAGTTCAGACCAGATCTCCAGGTCAGGTACTGCTTCGTAATAGGGTTGACATACCGGTACCAGAACCTGGTTATAGTGATGCCAGTAAGAGGTGTGTAATCCATACTGTTCCAGGAAGTGACATCCGGGCAATACTAGGTCGGCCCAGTCCGTATCATCGGTCATAAACTGTTCGATAACTACAAATAAATCAAGCTTTTTCAGGGCGGCAATTGTATAATCAACATAAGGCTGCTGAGATACCAGACCGCCACGCCAGGAAATAACTGCCTTGATGGGGGGATCTTCAGCTGAATGCAGCGCTTTAGCAAAGGTGGCAATATTAATCAAACGGGTTGCTTTGATATCAGCTCCCTCGGGATTGGTAACTTTGCCGGCTTGCATAAAGCCTTCAATAGCGGGAAATCCCATGGAGTCAATAAAGTTATAGTTGGCACTCGCTTTCCCAATATGACCGCAAACAGCGGATAGGCAGGCCAGGGCTCTTTGCACCTGATGTCCATTGCTGTAACGCTGATGACCATAACCGCATTCAAGATGGGATTCATGGGTAGCGAACATCTCGGCAGCCTTCCTTAAATCTTCGGCAGGGATGCCGGTAACTTCTTCCGTTTTTTCCAGTGTCCATTCCTGGACATATTCTTTTAGATCCTCAAAGCCATGTGTATGCTTAGCAATGAAATCTTTGTCATGCAGGTCGTTTTCGATAATATAATGGATCATGCCCAGTGCCATCGCACCATCTGTACCCGGTCTGGGCCTTAAATGTAAATCAGCTTTAGAAGCAACCGGGGTAACATAGGGATCCGATACGATTAATTTGGCTCCCCGTTCCATAGCCCGGTATAAAAAGGGATATAAATGCGGGTTGGTAAAAGACGGATTACGCCCTACCAGCATAATCAGTTCCGTATTCTCAGCCCATACTTCGGGTGACATAGTGTGCTGATAACCCACGGTATGATACGAGCCAGCAGCACCAGATAACAAACAGAAGCTGCCTACCAGTTTAGTGGCTCCGAAGAGCCCTAAAAAGCGGCTGCTGACCGTTTTAGCCATGTGTTCGCGATTGCCAGAATATCCATACTCTACCAGAGCCTCGGAACCGTATTGATCCCTGATGTTAGTAATTTTTTCTACCATATAATCAAAGGCTTCGTCCCAGCTAATACGTTTGAATTTACCTTCGCCGCGTTCCCCTACCCTGAGCAGGGGATACTTTACGCGATCGGGGCTATTAATCTTCTGTACATTGGCATATCCCTTTAAGCACAAACTTCCCCGGGTTATGGGATGATCGGGATCACCTTCTACTTTGATGACTTTTTCGTCTTTCACATAAGCTATGACTCCACAGGTGTCGTAACAGTTGTGGGGACACGCTGTTTTCACTACACGATCAGCAATGACTTGTTCTCCCCCAATCCAGACCGGTACATTTTTGGCTATAGCATACTTGTCTAAATCTTCCCGGGGGGGCCATTGAATTTGCTTTTTGGTTGTCATCAAGCTAAACCTCCTCTACTCATTTGGTTTTTATTTAAGCCTACAATCTTGGTTAAAGTTTTTTATGCAAAGAGCAGATCATGCCATTAATGCCATTAATTCCCTCTGGCATTGTTTACATAGTGATAAGGGCTTTTTTTCTAATTGGGTATAGTTTCTAGACGTATTCATCAAACATTTCCTGCGGCAGTGTTCGAGTCCTAAAACATGTCCTACCTCATGACATGCTTCCTTGTAGAGCTGTTCCCCTTTACCCGACCGGCTTGTAGATACAATCGCGCGACGCCCCATGGCAGCTCCATATAGAAATATGTGGCCCGGATGAAAAATGTCTACTGATACCACCCATAAAGCCAGTTCCTCTGCTGGCAGATTTTTCAGCATATAGGCCGCATCATACTGCAGTCTGGCTGTATCGTATTCGTAATAGCCGGGGTTTTTTTCTCCAGCATAAACGGCTTGCAAGCCAGGGTATATTTGTTCTATACAGCTGGCAATGGCCGAAATCAATTCCTTACATTCAGCTTGCCAGTATAATTTAAGGGAACGCCTTGGCATTTTTTCACCACCATTTAAAAGTAAAAGCTGCTTCCTACATCTTTCCACCGGTCATTAGTTTGGCTTGTGGAGTTCTTCTCAAGGCCAAAGCAAGCACCGGAGCTACAATAGCCCCAACACCCAGCATCAAGAAGCAAGGACCCCATTGTGTTGCCGCGGTAGGATCAACATTTCCATTCAGCATTTCCAGAACCTTGCCAAAAGCCAGTGGTGCCAGGATGGTCATAGAATAGCCAACTGCTGACTGAACTCCCAGCAGCGTTCCATAAACCTTTTCTGATATCATGTCCGTAAGGCCAGCCTTATAAATGGCAGAGTCCGCAATGACCCAGAAGCCAATCCATAAGCCGACGGCCATCACTATCCAGAGAGGTTGTCCATATAAATAACCGAAGAAAAATTCAGGAACAAGACTGCATGTAGCTGCCAGAATGATTGCTTTGGTTCGACCCCATTTATCAGCAGCCATGCCCAGGAGCCATACGGCCGGAGCTCCTAATAAAATAATGAAAGCTGCTAATCTTCCACCCAGAGCAACCGCAGTTGCATCAGAATATCCAACCGCACTGGCACATGCCATCATAAAGGGTCCAATCCAGCCCCAGAATGCATAGAGTTCCCACATATGACCCATATAGGAACCGGTAATTAAAATAGGGCCTTTATATCCCCCTTCAGGTGCCGGTTGCGGTGCAACAGCCCCATCACCCAATAGGCCGCGGGCACCATCAAACTTTAAGGTCTCATCATCTGGTCTGTCCTGTATAAAGAAAATAACAATGAATGCGGCGATGAAAACGGGAAGTGAAGTCCACAGGATTCCTACCTGCCAGCTGTATTTGGCAGCCAGCGGAGCAGCAACAAAATATCCTCCAGCATAAGCGGCAGTTAAACCAGCTGTATAGGCACCAATAGCGTTACCACGCTCTTCGGGCGCAAACCAGTTGGATAACAATGCCATACCCGGAGCATAAATAGCCCCTGCTGATAATCCAGTAAGTAAACGAAGAATCAGAACTGAGGTAAAATCTTTTGCCAGAAAGGCAAACATTGTCGAAAATACTCCACAAAGTAATGT
>DUSB01000174.1 GCA_012840625.1 Syntrophomonadaceae bacterium | reverse complement strand
TAGTTGATGTTCATAGCATCTTTCACTTCCAGGATGGTCTCACGGGCTATTGTTTGCGCTTTGCGGGTACCCTCCGCCAGGATTTCCCTTACCCGTTCTGGATGATTGATGTACTGAACGCGGCGTTCACGCATCGGTTCCAGCAACTCATCGATACATGCCGTTAATTTTTTCTTGCAGGCTACACAACCGATTCCACCCTGGCGACAGTCTTGCTCAATTTCTTCTGCTTCATCACGGTTAAATACCTGGTGATAGGCAAAAACAGAACAGACTTCAGGATGACCAGGATCATTTTTGCGGATACGGGCCGGGTCAGTGACTGCTTCCCGTACCTTGTTCCATATTTCTTCACGGCTATCAGCCAGATAGATAGCATTATTCAGGCTTTTACTCATTTTGGCCTTGCCATCCAGGCCCATTAAACGGGGAACCTCCCCTACCAGTGTCTGGGGTTCAACCAGCACCGGCCGGTATAGCTCATTAAAGCGGCGTACAATTTTCCGGGCTAATTCCATATGGGGAATCTGATCTTCACCCACGGGAACGATATGTGCTTTAAAAATGGCGATATCTGCGGCCTGGCTGACCGGATACCCCAGGAAACCATAGGTCATATCTTTAAAGCCATGCTGCTGTGCTTCGCTTTTTACCGTGGGGTTATGACGTAAAACGTTGACTGTGGTATACATAGAGAAATACATGGTCAGTTCATGAATTTCCGGAATCATGCTTTGAATGGCAATGGTAGCCACTTCAGGATCAATACCAGCGGCTAGGTAATCTTCGGTAATCTGATAGGTATCGCGAAACAGCCCTTCTGGTTTTTCAAAATGGGTAGTCAGGGCCTGCACATCGGCAATTAGGATATAACTATCATATTCTTCCTGCAGGCGTACACGGTTGGATAGGCTGCCAACATAATGGCCCAGATGGAGCTTACCTGTAGGCCGATCGCCGGTTAATAAGCGCTTTTTTCCCCCGTCCATTTTTCAATATTCCTCCTTTTACCATCATTGAATTAAAAAAACCTTGCTTAATATAAGGGACGGGCTAATACCCGTGGTGCCACCCTTTTTGACAGCAAGGTCCACTTTTGCTTCCGTTAACGAGGAAGAATCGTTGCTGGACTCCAGGTTCCATTTCAGCAGAGTTTTGTGCCTATTTCTCAACCTGCAAGGCTCTCTGTAACAAAATATTCCTGCTTACTTATCCCTTTCATTGTTCCCGAAAAGATTCATATTAATAAGACAATACTACGATAGCATGATGCTGAAAAAATAGCAAGGATCTTCTTTGCCTAGAAAGTACATGGTTAAAGTTTTTAGTTTTGTGTTTACAAACTAATATATTGTGTAATAATATAAAACTAAGTAATATGTAGAATGTAATAATATTCGAAACTACCAGAGATGAGATTGGGTTTTGCTTAAAAGCAAAGAAGCTGGCTTCATTTCTGAGAATATTGTATCTTAGAGAAGAGAGAAGAAGGAGCTTGTATTTATTCGAATATTGATTACAGAGAAAAGATAAAAGATAAAGAG
>DUSB01000173.1 GCA_012840625.1 Syntrophomonadaceae bacterium | reverse complement strand
GCCTGGAATATACCTGGGATACCAGCAATTTGCCTCCTGGTGAATATAAGCTAAAGGCAGTCGCCTGGAATGGAAGCAAAAAAGGCGAAGAATTTATAATGATAAAAATTGTCGAAGCTAGAGAATTCAGCAGCAGCAGCGAGGATGGCAGCTATAATCCTACTGATAGAAATGTAAACAGTACGTCGGTATCGCGAAGCGATGCTGGCAATAAGTATAAATACCCTAAAGTGAGTAAATGGAATGGCTCCTACGGACAGTTTCGCTATCGCGAACTATCGGGTGGCCGCATCGAGGTTGATCCGCAGTGGGTAGCTGAAAACATTGTAACCATTAAACTGCCGGGCATTAATCAATATGTACAGGTACATAGACTGGCTGCAGATAATTTTATTCAGGCGTTTACATACATACAGAACGGCAGCGCTACCATCAATGGCCGCAGGGTTCCCCTGCGAAATTTAATAAAAACTATGGACGGAACCTATGTCACCAGACATGTCAACTGGGATCCTTCCCGGGGATTGAGCAACCATTCCTGGGGAACGGCTATTGATATTAATGCTGCCGGCCACTTTAGATATGTTAACCCCTCTGAAGAGCCCTATGATCCCAATTTGATACTATGGGAAAAAGCCTTCAAACCTGCTGGATTTAGCTGGGGGAACCGATATGGAGATTCCATGCATTTTGAGATGCTGGATTAAGAATAAGAATAATTAATCACTAAAAAGTCGGAGAAAGTCCGGCTTTTTCCTGCTCGGGAAACGCTATAATTACCCTCTTCCAAGTTTAGCATTTCAAAGCCAAATATGATTTAATGGATACAGATTGAAACTGTATGATACTGGTTAAAGCCAGATATACATCGTTAAACATAAATTTGGAGGACGATAAGCATGCGTTTAGGAGTAATAAGTGATAGTCACGGTGAATTGGATAATCTACGTCAGGCCGCTTCCATGCTGATCAACGAATGGAAGGTAGATAAAATTGTCCACCTGGGTGATGAGTGTGAAGACACCGTAGTTTTTCAGGAATACCCACCGCAAGAAATAATTCAGGTGCATGGAGTCTATTGTTCTCACTATCAGGATCCTTCTATCATCAATCGACCGCTAATAAATATAGAAGGCCATCGCTGCCTGTTTACCCATACGGATAAGCCCCACCGCAATGACCTGCCTGAAGACCCTGATCCACAGGAATTAGCCCGGCAAAAGAAAGTTGATATCATTTTCTACGGGCATTCACATATACCGGAAATCCGCCAGCAGGATGGTATAATCTGGTTGAATCCCGGCCATCTGAAAAATGAGGACAAAAAAGGCTTTGCCCCCAGCTTTGCGGTGGCAGAACTGCTAGAAAGGAAGGCAACACTAAAACTGATTAAATTGCATACGGGTGAAATCCTGGAACAGATTACATCCCCGGTCTAAACTGCATTAGCTGGATTTTTGACTTATTTGACTTATATGAAGACCCCGGACTTTACCGCCCGGGGTCTTCAATAAATAAGCTTTTTGCTTGTTATACCGATTGATACCAATCTCTCCTGCCCAGACAATCAATCTTTAGCTTACAGTGAACTGACAATTTTACCTATATATTTATTTTCTTTTGCTTCCATAGCATCGTTGGCTGGTTGAAACGTCAGCGCCTTGACGGGGCAAGTTCTCACACAGGCTGGTTCCAGGCCATATTCAACCCGTTCTACACATAAGTTGCATTTTTGTAGCTTTGAATCCTGGCTGTATCTGGGTACACCAAACGGACAGGCAAGGGCACAGCTGTGACATCCTATACATAAATCCTCATTTACCAGTACAGCTCCGGTGAGATCATCTTTTATAATAGCACCGGTTGGACAGGCAACCGCACAGGGAGAATCCTGGCAATGCAGACATGCCATGGAAATATATCTAATTGCAACACTGGAATCAAGTTCTTTTTCTACCTGGTAGATTCTCCTGAAGGCAGGTCCTTCGACCAGATTAATATCATTTTGATCCATACAGGCTACTGCACATGCACCGCAGCCCGAACATATATCAATATCGAGAAAAAAATTACCTTTCATTTAGCACCGCTCCTTTGCAACCTTTATTCAGCTACCTTTTCGACTTTACATAATAGAGATTTATAGCCTGGATATCCCGAGATAGGATCCAGGTAATCAGCCTCAATTAACTGATTGACATCCGCATGGCTGTAACCATGATACATATGAACAACTCCTGGCAATACCATTCTGGTAAGATTGGCTTTGACTGTTATAGCGCCGTTAGGGGATTTTAATTGAATGGTATCACCCTGAGATATACCCAGTTTTTCAGCATCCGCAGGATGAAGGTCAGCTGCTGCTTCAGGTCGCAGCGCTTTCGTCCAGGGTAAGCGGAAGGTTCTGGTATGCACGAACATAGGTAAACGAGAACCGGTATTTAAGATAAAGGGATATTCCTCTGCCATTTCCGGAGTCGCATCCTGGCTGTATTTGGGCGGAATATAGGCAGGCAAGGCTGGATACAGTTCAGGCTCATTATATTTTTCCAGCACTTTAGATTTGAACTCCATTTTGCCGGAGGGAGTTTTAAACCCGTTTTTCAAATATTTCTTTTCGCCCCAATCTACTGGATGGGGAACTCTCATGCCACCGGGATGCTTTTTCAATTCCTCGATAGTCAGACCACTTGGTTCCAGTATCCAATCCAAACAGGTTTCATAATCTGTATTCAGCAGTTCATCATCAACTTTAAGCCTTTGGGCAAGATCAAAGATGATATCAACGTCTGTTCTGGATTCATACAGAGGTTCAATAGCTGGCTGAGTATAAATAACATAATTTTGTGCATAACAGCGCAGTTCACTGCGTTCTACAGATGTACATACAGGTAAAATGATATCGGCCAGCTGACAGCTATCGGTCATAAAGATATCCGTATTGACAATGAAATCAAGTTTATCCAGACTCTCAGCCATGTACTGTGGATCAGGCCACATCCGATAGTTGATACCAAAGGCCAGCATAGCTTTAATAGGATAAGGTTTCCCTGATTGAATCTGATTGGGCAGTTCCATAGCCTGGCCTTCATCGACCAGTTCTTCCCAGACCGGGAATTGAGTACTTCCTATTCTAGGAGCCATCTTCTCCTGCCCGGGTAGGTTGGTAAATTCACCCAGTCGAGTCTTAAACCCGCCGGAAACATAGAGATAGCTGGGCGGTGCAACATGATTACCACCAAGAACATCATAATTCCCCGTTAACCCTGCCAAACTGAAGACAGCACGATAATTGTTTACCCCATTGGTATGGTGAACTACCGGGGAGGCACTAGGCATGATGGTAGCCGGCTTCGTAGTAGCATATAAACGGGCAGCTTTACGGATTTTATCAGCCGGAACACCCGTAATCTCTTCCCCTTTTTCCGGAGTAAACTGCTGAACATAATGGCGATACTCATCAAAACCATAGGTGTGATTTTGAACGAATTCGGCATCATAAAGTTTTTCATTAATAATGACATTGGCGATAGCCAGTGCCAGAGCCCCATCTGTTCCCGGCTTTAATTGCAAGTGTATATCAGCAATATTAGCGGTAGGAGTTATCCGCGGATCAACCACAATGATTTTCAGGCCTCTCTTTTTGGCATCGACTAAATGTCCGGCATTCCCGGTGTTTGAGTGGAAGGGATTGGCACTCCAAATTAAAACACAACGTGCATTTTTTAGATCGGGACCACCAGGTAAACCAAAAACCAATTTCTGAGCCATGGCCATAGCCTGGAAACAGGTGCTGGATTCAGTTAGATAATTTGGAGAGCCGTAAGCATAGGCTAAGCGATGCAAAAAGGGACGATGCCATTTTGCATAACCCGAAAAAAAGACCACCGATTCCGGCCCATACTCTCTCTTGTAATGATTTAACTTCTCTGTAATGGTATCTAATGCTTCATCCCAGCTTATCGGTTCGTATTGTCCCGACCCTCTGGGTCCTACCCTTTTAAGAGGGGTTTTTAAACGATCTTCATTATATACATACTGCCGGGTGGCAGCACCCTTGGAACAAAGGCCTCCCCTATTGTATGGATTTTCCTTGGTTCCTTCGACCTTTATAATCCTACCGTCCTTTACATACAGGTCCATCCCGCATTGAGTCATGGGGTCACACATCGTACAGATTGATTTTTTTACTTCAATACCCGTCTGGGGACCCGGTATTTTCCCCTTCAGCATTTTATTAACTTCCATAATTAAGCAGACCTCCTATCCCATGTAAAGGATTGTTTTTTTAATATATTGCATTAACAAATCATTAGAAAAATCATAATTTCCCGTTGGTAAGTTGTTATGAAGCAATAAACGTTTTATCATCCTGCTCTTTACCAAACCGCTTTCATGAAAACGGCCAAACATATTGATTCCCTGTAACCCTTTATCATTAAAAACTAAATAATAATACCCATCTTTTGTAACAATTTCCTCTTCCCTACTACCGTTTCTCACATCCCCAATGCCTACAAAATCCATGTCCAGAAAGTGGGTGATATTATGGGGAATATTGCCCGGATATGTTTGGTTTACCCCCGCCATATTAGCCCCTGCTGTCCTTCCCTGATAGCGGGCATTGGCCCAAAGTGCAATCGTTTCTTTCTTCCCGGTAAGCAGGTTGGTTCCCTGAGCTACATCACCAGCAGCGTATAAGTTCTCTACATTGGTACACATGTGATCATCAACCAGAACCCCAGCACCTGTTGCGACCTCATCTTGATTAACAAAGCTCATGTTTGATCTGGCCCCGATACACAAAACGATAAAGTCAGCTTTCTCTGCTAAATCATGATCTGCAAAATAAGCTTCGATCCCATCTCCCTGCTCAACAATCCGGCTGATAGCAGCTCCTAGACGCATCTTTACCCCCATCTTCTCCAGACTATCTTCGACCTTCTCTGCACAGGCGGGAT
>DUSB01000172.1 GCA_012840625.1 Syntrophomonadaceae bacterium | reverse complement strand
GTTGAACATAAGGAGATCCATTATGAATAAACAGTTTAGCACTATCTTATCGCTGTTACTTACGGTGTTTTTTTGGGGACTGTCCTTCATCGGCATCAAATTTGTACTTAAAAGCTTCTCCCCCTTTGTTTATATGTTTCTCCGCTTTTTTATCGCTTCTCTGTTTTTTCTATGTATACTTCTCTATAAAGGGTTTCCGTCCCTGGAGCGCAAGACCCATCTGCTGCTTTTTCTAACCGCATTATTTGAACCCGGTCTTTATTTTATATTTGAAACCTATGGTCTAACCCTGACTACGGCCTCCAACGCCTCCATCATTACTGCTATGGTACCTGTTCTGGTTATGATTCTGGCCAGCCTCCTATTAAAAGAGACCATCAGTAAAAGAAGTGTTTTTGGTATCTTTGGTTCCTTTTTAGGAATTATTGTTCTGGTTTTAGGCAAAAGTGGCTTCAGCTGGACCTGGAATACTTCTACCTGGGGCGATTTACTGATGTTTGGAGCCGCTGTTTCCGCTGCTATGTACATGGTTCTGGCCCGCAGCCTCAGCAGCACACTTTCCTCCCTGGAGATAACTAGCTTTCAAATGTTTTATGGAACCATCTTTTTTCTACCAGCCTTTCTAATGAAACTTCCTTCCCTGCAATGGTCAGCCGTAACCCTCGATTCGATTATAGCCCTGCTTTTTCTAGCCCTCTTTGCATCGGTAGCTGGATATTTTCTCTACAACTATGCTCTCACCCAGATCCCTGCCTCTCGCGCTTCCGTCTTTTTAAATGGTATTCCGGTGGTAACCACCATCGCTGCCGCCATCATTCTGGGGGAACACTTAACACCACTACAAACCTTGGGAGCTATTATCGCCATCACCTCCGTTACCATAGCCAACTGGCCCCAATCAGCATCTTAAGCAAACAAAAAGAACGTCCCCCTGTTTGCTTAGCAAGTAATTTAAATATTTATTTCACTGGTAATGCTTGCTTTTTATTAATATTATGGGTAATTTGTATTAAAGTGATCAATTTTAATAAATTAAGAGGGGGAAATTATTATGCCTTCAAACTTTATGAACAGCACCCGGGATCACAAATTTATACTGAAAGAGTGGCTGGATTTAAATGCCGTATTGACAACGGAGAGATTTAAAGATGGCTATACACTGGATGATATAGATTTTATCCTAGACAATGCATTAAAGGGTGCTAAGGAGGTGGTTGCGCCTTCTTGTGAGGAGGCAGACCAAATCGGGTCTATCTATGAAGATGGACATGCCTACATGCCCGAATCCTGCAAGGAAGCATATCATTTTATTCAGCAGAATGGATTTTGCAGCAGCAATAAGAACAAAAATGATCCGTCCGCTGTTCCTTTATGCGTAATGTGGTCCATGATGGAGTATATGATAGGAGCTAATCCACATCTGGGCACTATTCTAGCTGGACCAGCAGCTGCTGGGGAAATAATTGAGGAATTTGGCAGTGATTATCTAAAGGATTTATATCTGGAAAAAATGTTCAGCGGTGAATGGACTGCTACCATGTGTTTAACAGAACCAGCAGCTGGATCAGATGTTGGCGATATGACAACTAAAGCCTATCCCACCGACGAACCGGGCGTATATCACGTTAAAGGTACTAAATGTTTTATAAGCCATGCTGAAAATGGAGTATGTGACAACACCATTCACCTAGTTTTAGCGCGCATTGAGGGAGCAGCTCCAGGCACCAGAGGTCTATCTTTGTTCATTATCCCTCAGTATTTGAGCGATACCGAAGGGAATTTACTGGAACACAATGATGTAAGCGTTAGCGGTATTGAACACAAGCTTGGGCTTAAAGGTAATCCAACCTGTGTATTGAATTTTGGTGAAGAGAACAAATGTATAGCCTATCTGCTGGGCGATCCTCCAGGTAAAGATGGCAGGGGAGCCGGTATGAGGCAAATGTTCAGGGTTATGAATGAAGAACGCTTGATGACCGGACATGGAGCCTTATCCTTATCAGCGGTTGCTTACCACAATGCCGCAGCCTATTGCCAGGAGCGTATTCAGGGTAGACCCTTTACCAATCCCAAAGGCGACCGGGTACCCATCATTCAACACGAAGATGTAAGGCGCATGCTAATGTTTCAGAAGGCTCATGTAGAAGTCTTCCGCGCCATGATTATTAATAATTTCTATCTCCTCGACCTAGCTTATAATAGTTCTGATCCTGAATTGGCCGAAAAATGTTCTGCGCTAACCGAGGTTAATATACCTATAATTAAAGCTTATTGCAGCGATATGGCAATAGAGTGTATTTCTGAAGCATTACAATGTTATGGTGGCTACGGATTCTCGGAAGAATATCCGATTGCCGAGTTATATCGTGATTGTCGAATCTATCCCATATGGGAAGGGACCAACTTTATCCAATCTATGGATTTAGCAGGACGTAAATTTACCATGGCCAAAGGCAAGGTATTTGCTACCTGGTTACAGGAAATAGTTGATTTTATTAATAGTAATCAGAATGCGGCCAGCTTTGAAAAGGAATTTACCATTATGATGGATGCACTCAAAAATTACCAGGAAATTTTAAATACCTTGAAAGGCTACATGGGGGAAGGTAAAGTGCAACTGATGCCTCTGTACTCTACCCGCATTCTGCATGCTACCGCCAAATTGCTCGGAGGAAAACTCATTCTGGACCAGGCTTTAATAGCTAAAAAGAAGATGGATGAACTGGGCAGCGATCATTTTGATTATCCTTTTTATAATGGCAAGGTTGCTTCCGCCCGCTTTTATGTTAGAAACATCGTTCCGGAAATTGAAACCACACTCAAGATATTTAAAGATGGCGACACCAGTGCACTTGATGTTGTGGAAGAAGCCTTTTTTGTCTAATCTATAAGTAAACATAGTCATTAGTGCCAGGCACCG
>DUSB01000171.1 GCA_012840625.1 Syntrophomonadaceae bacterium | reverse complement strand
GTATAACGGCCAGGGTTTCTCCTTTTAGAATACGATCGCCCCGTTTTTTATCCAATATCAGCCCTACCGCCGGGTCTATGGTATCATCCATCCTGGCCCTTCCGGCTCCCAACTGCATGACTGTTCTTCCTATCCCTTCACAATCAATGGCCCGCACAAAGCCCTTCTGTTCGGAGAGAACCGGGTACTGTACGGGAGCCCGTGGCAGGCCATAATATTGGTCGGCAGACAATAGCCGCCCCTTCTGCTCCTGCACCATTTCCTTAAATTTCTGTAAAGCGGCCCCAGAACGTAATAGATGGGAAACATGCTGATAGGCAGCAGTAAAATCCTGGTGCTGCCCGGCCAATTGCAACATATGAGCAGCTAAATGGAGAGAAAGCTCGATCAGGTCTTTCGGTCCCTGACCGTTTAAGGTAGCAAGGGCCTCTGCAACTTCCAGCGCATTTCCTACTGCCTGCCCCAGAGGCTGATCCATATCACTCAGCACCGCTACTACGTCTTTATTGGCACCATGTCCGATGGAAACCATAGTCTGGGCCAGCTGCCTGGCTTTATCAAGATTTTTCATAAAAGCCCCGCTGCCTACCTTTACATCCAGAACAATACCATCCGCTCCGGCTGCCAGTTTTTTGCTCATGATGCTGGAAGCAATCAAAGGAATACTGTCTACGGTGCCGGTAACATCACGCAATGCATATAGCTTTTTATCCGCTGGTACCAGATTGCCACTTTGGGATATAAGCGCGGCCTTGATTTTGTTTACCTGGGCAACAAAGGCCTTTTTGTCCAGTTCAACCTGAAAACCAGGGATGGCTTCAAATTTATCAATAGTGCCGCCAGTATGCCCCAGACCCCGGCCTGATATTTTCGCTACCGGTACCCCGGCAGCCGCAACCAGCGGAATGACTACCATGGTTGTTTTATCACCCACACCACCGGTGCTGTGTTTGTCAACTTTGTAGCCTTCAATCTCTGACAAATCCATAATATCACCGGAATGAGCCATACTCAGGGCCAGATCGCGCGTTGCCTCAGCGTCCAGGCCGCGGAAATAGACGGCCATGGCCCAGGCAGCAATCTGATAATCGGGGATGCTTCCCTGACTGATTCCCTGAACCAGAAAATCAATTTCTTCCCGGTTTAAGCTTCCACTATCACGGGTTTTTACTATTATTTCTTCCATGTTCATATTATCACCTGATCAGGGGGTAAAAACTTTCCCCCGTGGTATTTTTTGTTTTTACATCCAGATATTCAGCAATGGTCTGCCCTAGATCAGCAAAGGATTGACGTGTTCCCAGGTTAACATTCTGGCGAAGTTTTTCCCCATAAACCAGCAGTGGGACGTATTCTCGTGAATGATCTGTGCTGGGAGTAGTGGGGTCACAGCCATGATCAGCCGAAATACACAGCATGTCCTCACTGCGCAGCTTATCTATAACTTCCTGCAGACGGCGGTCAAACTGTTCCAAAGCCTGCGCATAACCCTGCGGATCATTACGATGGCCATACTGCTGATCGAAATCAAGCAGATTGACAAAAATCAGCCCTCTCTCTTCCTCCTCCATAGCCCGCAAAACCTGGTTAATTCCCTCATCGTTGTTCTTACTGGGCAGACTGCGGCTGATGCCCTTGCCGGCAAAAATATCATAAATCTTCCCCACCCCAATTACTGGCAAACCAGCCGCACTAATAT
>DUSB01000170.1 GCA_012840625.1 Syntrophomonadaceae bacterium | reverse complement strand
GCCATAAGATCATAGGGATACAGATCATGCGTAAAGGCAGTAATTTCACTGGTATCTTCGTGCTGATAAAGAGTTTCGGTGATGGCGTTAATAAACTGCTCTGCCTCAGACGGGGTATTACATATAGCTGAAAAACCCAGTAGAGATCTTTGCCAAAGATTTTGATGCTGTACTTCCACAATGGATATATTATAGCGTTTGCGTATCCGCATGATGATGCTTTGTATGGTTTTGCGTTTTTCTTTTAAGGATGAACAATAAGGTAAATAAATCTCCGCATGTCCGTATAGAATATACATGTTATTAACCCACCTAGTTTTAAAATCGGATTCATTTTATCAGGATATGGCTTATCAGGCAAGCCAGTCGCTCAGTTCATGCCTGTATCTCTTCATAATAACGATAGCACTCAGGGGCTTTTTTCTCTTTTATTTGGTGGTAATTCGTCATATATATAGAGAGTAGGTAAATGATATAATAAACTAAATTGTCAAAAATCAATATAGAGGAGGATATGATGAATAGAAAACGATGGATTGCATTAGGGGTTGTAATTATACTTTTTATAGTCTATATCCGTACGGATGTCAGCCAATCGATATCTGGTAATGATTGGCGCCAATCTTTATTTTCCACCGACTTATACACTACGGAAACCTATCAAGAAGGTATGGGAAAAACTATTGCAATTTTGTCAGTGGAAGGTATTATTCAGGATCAGGCCGATCCTTTTCTGAGCAGCACCTCCAGCTATAATCACCAGGTTTTTTTAAAGCAACTGGAGGAAGCTTTTATCAATCCAGAGATCAAAGCAATTGTACTGGCCGTTGATTCGCCAGGTGGTGGTGTTTTCGAAAGCGATGAAATTTATCAGGATATTGTCAGCCTGAAAAAGAAATATCAGAAACCACTTATTGTATCTATGGGGTCAATGGCTGCCTCAGGTGGTTATTATATTTCAGCGCCAGCCGATAAGATTTTTGCTCATCGCAATACCATTACCGGATCCATTGGCGTTATTATGAGTACTATTAATTATCATGAATTAACGGATAAACTTGGTATCCGGGATGAAACCTTCAAAAGTGGTGACAACAAGGACTTATTAAATCCTATGCGGGACATTACAGAAGAAGAAAGGCAGATTATGCAGGGGATTATTGATGAAAGCTATCAATACTTTGTAGACGTTGTTGCCGAAGGAAGAGATATGAAGCGGCAGGAAGTTATTAAGATAGCTGATGGTAGAATTTACACTGCCAGACAGGCTAAAGAGCTTGGTTTAATCGATGGTATTGGTACCCTGGATGATGCTATCAAGGAAGCGGCCAGGATGATTAATGAGAAAGATCCTCATGTTATCTTATTTAAAACCGATAGTCTGTTTAGCCTGGAACGCTGGTTGGCGGAAATTACTCGTCCCAGCATTGATATACTGGGTATGGAAAGAGATTTGCAAAAGAGTACGGTTCCATCGCTGTTATACCTGTACCAGTACTAAAGGATGGGGGAACATATGATAAAGGAAATAAACGGTCAGAATCATGGAGCGCTTAACCAGTCTGCTTCTTATCATGTAGCAGGTTTTTGGATTCGTTTCGGGGCCTTTCTGATTGATTTAGCCGTAATTGCTATGAGTGGGAAGATATTACTGATTGTGATTTGGCCTGCAGGTCTGGAAAGCAATATGGTACAGTCCTTTATTACCATTAATGCTTTTTTTGTAGGTGCCTGGGGAGCAGCATACCTGATTATTATGACTGCATTATGGGGGCAAACTCTGGGGAAAATGCTGCTGGGCCTCCGGGTGATACAAACAGACGGGAACAGACCCAGCTGGCAGACAGCTGTGGTAAGAGAATTAATAGGGCGGCCTCTTTCACAGTTATTTGGCAGCAATCTGGGCTATATCATCTGTGCCTTTCATCCTCGCAAACAGGCTGTACATGATCTCATCAGTGATACCTATGTAGTCTACGAAACAGAACCCCAAAGGGGAAAATGGGTGCAGCTGGCCAGCCCCTCGGAAAACAGGGCTGGGTAAAACCTGTTTTTTACTTTACAGTTATAAAAAAGGCAGTGGTGGTGTTTGCTAAAAACATTGCAGCTGCCTTTTCTTATGCTTTATTTCATTAACATATAGTTATTTCGATACAAAAGTCGAACATTTCAGAAAAATAGACAAGCAAGCATAAAGATGGAGTTTTACAATTACTGTAATTATATATAATATTATGATAAAGAGT
>DUSB01000169.1 GCA_012840625.1 Syntrophomonadaceae bacterium | reverse complement strand
GTTTTTGTAGACTTCATACAACCTTGACATCTATCTGCTTAGCCTCCCTTCTCGGAGCTATTAATCAATTATTTCTCCGCATTTCCTGCAGAATCTTACTTTTTCGCCATTTTCTAATACTGTAATGCCTACCCGTACCGGGTCATCGCATTTATCACAGACCAGCATCACATTGGATAGATCTAATGGATTTTCTATCTGAAAAATGCCACCCTGGGGAATGGTTCTGCTAGGGCGCTGGTGCCTTTTTACCCGGTTTACGCCTTCTATTACTACGCGCTGTTCTCGGGGCATAACTCTTAGAACTTTGCCTTTTCTACCGGCGTCTTTACCGGTCAAGACCATTACCATGTCTCCTTTTTTTATTCTCATCTCTACACCTCCACCGCCTACAGAACTTCAGGAGCTAGGGAGATAATTTTCATAAAGTTCTTCTCCCTGAGTTCTCTGGCCACCGGTCCAAATATACGAGTACCTCTTGGATTTCCTGCATCATCAATAATCACGGCTGCATTTTCCGAAAAAGCTATATAAGAACCGTCTGGCCTTCTAATTTCTTTTTTCGTTCGTACCACTACGGCCTTGACGACTTCACCTTTTTTGACTACACCACCCGGAGTCGCTTCTTTTACACTGGCAACTATAATATCACCAACGGTGGCGTATTTACGATTGGATCCTCCCAGAACTTTGATACACATGATCTGTTTGGCTCCGGTGTTGTCGCCTACATGTAAGTTCGTTTCTTGTTGAATCACGGCGTAAACCTCCCATCAAATACCAGCACTATTCGAGAGTCTTGGCTTTTTGAATAATTTCAACCAGTCTCCATCTTTTGTTTTTGCTCAAGGGACGGGTTTCCATGATCTTAACAATGTCACCGGTTGTAGCCTCGTTATTCTCATCATGCGCTAAATATTTCTTACTGGTACGAATGGTCTTTTTGTACAGAGGATGCTGTTTAACAGTTTCAACAGCTACAGTAATGGTTTTTTCTGCTTTGTCACTGCTTACTGTACCGATTCTAACTTTTTTATTTCCCTGTGTATCAGCCACCCTTAGACCTCCTTACTCGCTTCTAATTCTCGCTGCCTCATTACAGTTTTACATCTGGCAATGTTCTTGCGCACGTCCCGAATCCGCATAGGGTTATCGAGTTGTCCGGTGGCAGCCTGGAACCTCAGGTTGAATAGTTCCTCTTTATAATCAGATACCTTTTTAGCTAGTTCTTCGTCGGTTAGCTCTCTCATTTTCTTAGCTTTCACTAACCTCACCACCCATTTCTTCACGTTTTACAAACTTGCATTTTACGGGCAGCTTATGAGCAGCTAGTCTCATGGCTTCCCTGGCTGTTCCCTCATCCACCCCGGATAGTTCGAACATAACTCGTCCTGGTTTCACTATGGCTACCCAATCTTCCGGGGTACCTTTTCCTTTACCCATACGGGTTTCGGCTGGTTTGGCAGTAATGGGGATATCCGGGAATATTTTTATCCACAGCTTCCCGCCCCTGCGGATGTGCCGATTAATAGCAATACGGGCAGCCTCAATCTGGCGATTGCTGATCCGAGATGCCTCGACAGCCATCAGACCATACTCACCATAGGTAACGGTATTTCCTTTATTGGCTTTGCCCTTCAGGTCGGGGCGATGCTGCCTTCTATATTTAACTCGTTTTGGGGTAAGCATTACTTTTCTGCCTCCTCCACTTGCTTCTGTTCGGTTTTCTTGTTTTCTACTTCAGGAATAATCTCGCCCCGATTAACCCATACCTTAACACCAATTTTTCCATAGGCTGTATTTGCTTCGGCAAAGCCATAATCGATGTCAGCACGAAGTGTATGCAGAGGCACTTTCCCTTCTGCGGCCCATTCGGTGCGGGCAATTTCTGCACCACCTAAACGACCCGAGATCATGACCTTTATTCCTTCGGCTCCCATACGCATAGTACGGCCGATGGTCTGTTTGATAGCCCGGCGGAAAGCAATACGCCTTTCCAGCTGCTGGGCAACATTTTCAGCTACAATCTGGGCATCTAATTCGGGCTTCTTGATTTCCTGAATATTGATGTTGACATTTTTGTCTGTCATAGCAGCAATGTCTTTTTTCAGCTGTTCAACTTCACCGCCACCACGACCAATGACAATACCTGGTTTGGCCGTATGGATGGTTATACGCAGTCTGTTTCCGGTGCGTTGAATCTCAATTCTGGCAATACCGGCTGTATAAAAACGATCTTTAATCAATTTGCGAATTTTATAATCTTCATGGAGAAGATCGGCATAATCTCGATCAGCATACCAGTTTGAATCCCATTCTCTGATAACGCCGAGTCTGAATCCTTTTGGATGTACCTTCTGACCCACTATTTAACCTCCCTTTCCTTGAGTACCACCGTAATATGACTGGTCCGATGGCGCCTTAAGTCAGCTCTTCCATAAGCTCTGGGACGCATCCGCTTCATCACAGGGCCTTCATCAACATAGATTTCGGAAATAAAGAGTGCGTCTGAATCCATATCATAATTATGCTCGGCATTAGCTATCGCAGATTTGAGAATCTTGTCAATCAAAGAAGCACTTTTTTTATTGGTGTATCTCAAGATCCCCATCGCCTCATCGGTATCTTTCCCACGAATCAAATCGGCAACCTGGCGGGCTTTAAAAGGAGATACTCGAAGATAACGAGCACTGGCTCTTGCTTCCATGTTGTTTCCTCCTTCCTATTTGATGATGGGCCGCGTGACCTTCTCCGATTTGCCGGAATGAGCTCTAAAAATACGGGTGGGAGCAAATTCGCCTAATTTTAGCCCAACCATATCTTCCGTAATATAAATCGGTACATGCTTGCGGCCATCATGAACAGCCAGGGTGTGTCCTACCATTTGTGGCATTATCGTGGAGCGCCTGGACCAGGTCTTGATCACGCGCTTTTCGCCGGACTCATTCATGGCTTCAACTTTTTTCAAAAGCTTTTCATCGCAATACGGTCCTTTTTTTAACGACCTAGCCATTAATAGACCTCCTTTATTTCCGTTTCCTTACAATCATATCGTCAGAAGGTTTTCTCCTGCGTGTCTTCCCGCCAATGGCAATTTTACCCCAGGGGGATACGGGATATTTCCTTCCGACCGGTGCACGTCCTTCACCACCACCATGAGGGTGGTCGTTGGGGTTCATGGCGGCTCCTCTAACCGTGGGGCGATAGCCTAACCAGCGTGATTTTCCAGCTTTTCCATAGGTCTGGTTCTCATGATCAAGATTACCTACCTGACCAATGGTGGCGCGGCAGTCCATATGCACCATCCTCATTTCGCCCGAAGGCAAACGAACAGTAGCATAAGAACCTTCCTTGGCCATCAGCTGGCCAACAGCGCCGGCTGAACGAATCAGCTGTCCGCCCTTGCCAGGACGCAGCTCAACATTATGAATTAATGAACCGACCGGGATATACCTGAGCGGTAAACTGTTACCTACTGTAATGTCGGCATCAGCGCCTGATAAAACTGTATCGCCCACCTTTAAATTATTGGGAGCAATGATGTAAGCTTTAGCACCATCTGCATAGTGCAGCAGGGCAATGTTAGCCGAACGGTTGGGATCGTATTCAATGGCTGCTACTTTCGCAGGTACGTTGTCTTTACGTCTCTTAAAATCAACGATCCGGTACAGGCGTTTATGTCCGCCACCTCGGTGCCGTACAGTCATTCTGCCCTGTACATTTCTACCGCCTTTGCGCTTTACAGATACTGTTAAGTTTTTCTCCGGCTCGGTCTTGGTGATTTCTTCAAAACTCATAACCGTCATATGTCTTCTACTGGTTGTAGTAGGTTTATATTTCTTAATGGCCATTACCTTTTTTCACTCCTTTAGCCTATACTGCGGACTACATTCCTTCGAACAATTTAATCTTGTGTCCAGGCTTGAGTGTGACGATTGCCTTCTTGCGA
This sequence comes from Syntrophomonadaceae bacterium, assembly GCA_012840625.1. GTDB lineage: Bacteria > Bacillota > Syntrophomonadia > Syntrophomonadales > Syntrophomonadaceae > DUSB01. The sequence continues at coordinate 1,885 of DUSB01000169.1, read as the reverse complement.
TCCGGGGTTCTGCCTTCAAAGCGACCCAGGCGCTTGGGTTTTCCCTTGGCGTTAACCGTCCGTACCTCCAGCACTTTTACCCTGAATATATTTTCAATGGCATTCTTGATTTCGGTTTTGTTTGCCTTTTTGTCAACGATAAAGGTATATTTGTTGTCCGCCAGCAGATCCATCGATTTTTCAGTCACCACGGGTCGGATGATAATATCTCTGTATTCTCTCATTATGCAAATACCTCCTCTACCCTGGTCACTGCATCCCTGGTCATGAGAAGGGTCTCATGATTGAGAATGTCGTAAACGTTAATAAATTCTGCAGTTAAAGGTGTAACCCCAGGAATGTTGCGGGCGGATTTCATCAGGTTGATATCATCATCAACAGTTACAATCAAGGTTTTTTTACCTGCATTAAGCGCCTGCAAAGCTTCGACCATAATTTTGGTCCGGGGTTCTTCAAAATCAAACCCCTCTACAACAATAATTTTGTTATCACGCATTTTACTTGATAAAGCTGACTTCATAGCCAATCTTCTAACCTTTTTGGGCAGCCGATAAGAATAATCTCTTGGTTTAGGCCCAAATGCTACACCGCCACCGGTCCAAACCGGATTGCGAATACTACCTACACGAGCCCGGCCAGTACCCTTCTGCCGCCATGGTTTCCTGCCTCCACCCCGAACTTCTGCACGTGTCCTGGTGGAAGAGGTTCCCTGACGCTTGTTAGCCAGCTGCATTTTCACGAAATCATACATAACCGCTTCATTCGGCTCTATACCAAAGACGCTATCATTGAGTTCAATTTCGCCCACCTGTGCTCCTTGCATGTTATATACTGCAACTTTCGGCATCTTCCTAACCTCCTTCACTTCCAGCTATGCCTTGACTGAATCTTTGATCATAACCAGACCTTTTTTAGGTCCTGGTATCGCACCTTTGATCAGTATCAGGTTTTTTTCCGGATAGACTTTGACAACTTTCAGTGCCTGTACCGTCACTCTTTCTCCGCCCATTCTTCCGGGCAGCTTTTTCCCTTTAAAAACGCGAGCCGGTCCTTTTGCTCCCAGTGAGCCTGAACCACGATGATATCTGGAACCATGACTCATCGTTCCTCTAGAAAAGTTATGACGCTTTATCGCTCCAGAAAAACCTTTTCCTTTGGAAGTGCCTACAACATCCACCATATCGCCCGGGGCGAATATATCAATGTTTATCTCTGAACCAATTTCGTAGTCATCTACATTGTTGGTGCGGAATTCACGAATATACCTTAAAGGCTTTACATTTGCCTTCTTATAATGGCCCATCATAGGTTTGTTTGCTTTTTTTTCATTCATGCTGGAAAAGCCAACCTGAATGGCATTATAGCCGTCTGTCTCTTCTTTTTTCTTTTGTAATACAATGTTAGGTCCTGTTTCGACCACAGTCACCGGGACCGCCCGGCCATCCTCGTCAAATATCTGGGTCATTCCTACTTTAATACCCATGATTGCTTTTTTTGTATCAGCAGCCACCTTTACTACCTCCTAGTTGAGAAATTATCTGGTGATTGGTTGGAAGTGGGAGCTCCAACTTCACTTCTATATAGCCCGGATTCTTCCGCCTAAAGGTCTTTCTACCCACTAACCCCTCAGCACCGGTTCTCACCTACAGTTTGATTTCTATATCCACACCGGAAGGTAGATCCAGGTGCATCAGGGCATCAATCGTTTTCGGGTTGGGATCTAGAATATCAATCAAACGTTTATGCGTTCTCATTTCAAACTGCTCTCTGGCATCTTTGTCAACATGCGGTGAGCGGAGAACAGTAAATATACTTCTCTCCGTTGGAAGCGGTATCGGCCCAGAAACACTGGATCCATTCTTTTTAGCAGTTTCTACAATCTTCT
>DUSB01000016.1 GCA_012840625.1 Syntrophomonadaceae bacterium | reverse complement strand
GTCCTGCGGCGGGCACATCAATTAGCAAGCAATCTGAAAGCGGAGTTTATCGTTTTATATGTAGAAACACCCCGTTTTACCCGGGGCACACGCGCTATGCAGGAAAGCCTCACCCAGAATCTGCTCATGGCAGAAGACATGGGAGCTGAACTGGTTCATGTGATGGGGAAAAATATTGCCGAAGAAATCCTGGAAGTGGCACGAAGTCGCAATGTAACTCAAATTGTAATTGGTAAACCTTTGCAAAAACCACTACAAAACTGGCGAACCACTTCACTGGTGGATCGGATTATCCAGAATAGCGCTGGCATCAGCGTGCATGTTATTCCCGCTCGTGTAGAATCTGATAAGGAAGCACCGGAGGATAATCAGGCCCTATCCCGGATGAAATCGCTGGCTCCCTTTATAAGCATGCTGCTGCAAATTTTGATATTAACGGTGGTGCTTAAAGCCATACCCTGGCATATCGACCCGGTTAACATTGTCATGATTTATCTCATCCCGGTTCTATATGCAGCCCGATATGGCATGGGCCCATCCCTGTTTGTAGCCTTTATTTCTATGGTGGTCTTTAATTTTCTGTTTATTCCTCCGTATTACGAAATAACCTTTTATAATATACGTTACCTAGTCACCGATATCATCTATCTGGGAATAGCTGCCGTTACCAGCAACCTGGGCTCACAGCTTAAACTACAGATGGAAGAAACCAAAAACCGTGAAAATAGGACGCGGGCACTATATGAGCTGTCCCGACAGATTGCTGCCGTAACCAACATGGATGAATTGGTTTATCGGATTACTGAACAGGTGGGTAATACCGTCAATGGTAAAACCGTTATTTATTTGCCCGATGCCAGCAATGAGCTGCAGCTGGAAGCCAGTAATGACGAAAAGTCTGCTTTAACCAATGATCCTTTTGAGCGTAAAGCTGCTCTCCTGGCTTTTACACAGAATAAAATGACCGGACACGGTAGCTCAACCCTGCCCTCAGCCCGCGGCGTTTATCTACCATTACAGGCCGAGGATGAAGTTCTGGGAGTACTGGGCGTAGAACTCAATGCTGATGGAGCAGGGTTAAGTCTGGAACAACGCAATTTATTAGAAGCACTGGCTGGTTTATCTGCTATAGCCATTGGCCGCGCACGTCTGGCACATAAGGCACAGGAAATTATTACTCTACAAGAAAGTGAACGTTTGCACACCGCTTTGTTTAATTCTATCTCCCATGATCTCAGAACGCCTCTGGCCTCCATTACCGGGGCAGCCAGCAGTCTGATTGAAGAAGGAGAGGTATACAGCCCCCAGGAACGAAAAGCTTTATTAGAAACCATTTATACTGGAGCTAACCGTATGAACCGGCTGGTGGGAAATTTACTCGATATGGCTCGATTACAAAGCGGGCTGATGAAAATAAACACCGATTGGTGTGAGGTGGAAGATTTAATTGGCATTGTATTGGGAGGTAATCGAAACGGCCAGCCAAGAACCTTTCGGACTGATGTCCCTGCTGACCTACCGCTGCTGCATGTTGATCTTCCTTTAATGGAACATGTTTTGTCTAATTTGATTGACAACGCCATCAAGTATTCCCCTCCCGAAGAAGACATTGATATCTGGGCTCGCCATCTGGGTGATGAAATATGGATTGCGGTGGCCGATCGGGGACCTGGCATTCCGCCGGAAGATCAGGAGAAAGTCTTTGACAAGTTCTATCGTCTTCATTCCCCCCGCCATGTAAGCGGCACTGGACTGGGTCTTTCTATCGTAAAAGCCATTGTTGAGGCTCATGGAGGCAGGGTATGGTGTGAAGGCCGTGAAGGTGGAGGAAGCGTTTTTATCCTTGCTCTACCCGCTCAAGACTTTCTATCCACCATGAAAACTCTGGAGAAAGAAACAAAAATAAAATAAATAACTTATTAATATCCCGGTATAAGGAAGGTTTTTATGCCGGAATAAAGGAACAGCTTAATTAATAAGGTGGTGAAAGTATTGACAAGCAAAGCTAAAATCCTGGTGATTGACGATGAACCAGAAATTCGCAGACTACTTAAAGTAGCACTTACCGGTCATGGCTACATATTCAGTGAAGCAGCAAGCGGGAAAGAAGGGTTGCTCGAAGCAACTGTATTTCGACCCGACTTGATTATCTTGGATATGGGCTTACCTGACATTGACGGATTGGAAGTGATTCATCGCCTGCGAGAATGGACTGAGGTGCCTATTATTATTCTTTCAGTACGTGAACAGGAGAGTGATAAAATACCGGCATTAGATGAGGGGGCCGATGATTATATCACCAAACCTTTCAGCATGGGAGAGCTTCTGGCCCGTATCCGTGTTGCCCTGCGCCACCATACTAATACGCAGGTAGAGCCGCTCTTAGAATTTGAAGGCCTCACCGTTGACTTGTCACGGCGGCTGGTTCTGGTCAATGATGAAGAAGTAAAATTAACCCCCATTGAATATGATCTGCTGAAAGAACTGGTTATCAATGAAGGTAAGGTGCTTACCCATAAACAGCTGCTGAAAAAAGTGTGGGGAAAAGAATACCAGAACGAAAACCATTACCTGCGTGTTTATGTCGGGCAGCTACGCAAGAAAATTGAGCCAGAGCCCGCACAGCCGCGCTTTATCATAACTGAACCAGGAGTAGGATACCGGATGACCTTAACCCGCAAACAAAAGCTTACTGACCAGGAGGCTTAAGTTCTTAACCCATTTATGGACCGGCAAAAAGTTAATACATTAATGGTATTTTCGTAATACTTACTAGTAAATACTAGTAAAAGATTGAAAGCGCTAGCTTTTTCCTTTATAGTGTATGAGGGCACCAACATGCTCAAAATTTTATAGAAAAGGATTGTTGCCTGTGGTTAAAATGCCTGACTATTTAGGGGTTACTGCCTTTGGGGTCAAAATGGGCATAATCGCACCCGGCTGCGACCTGTCAGGTATGGTATATGATGCTCTAGAAAGATGCCATCAGGATGGCCTGCTGGAAGACGGGGATACCGTATGTATAACAGAGTCAGTGGTCGCCCGTGCCCAAAATAATTATGTTACCTTACCTGATATTGTTAAGGATGTTCATGCCCAGCTAAATATAAACCAGAATGCCAGTATAGGTATACTCTTTCCCATATTAAGCCGCAACCGTTTTTCCCTTATTCTAAAAGGTATTGCGGGCGCGGTTCCAGAGGGGAAAGTAGTGGTGCAGCTATCACACCCTACTGATGAAGTGGGTAATCAGCTCTTACCGCTAGATGTATCAGAATCTCTGGCAGCGCAAAATCAGGGGGTCATACGTCCTGAAGACTTACAGGAAGAATATGTCCACCCCATTACCGGAGTTAATTATTTACAGCTTTATCAGGATATTATTGCTGACACTGGAGCGCAGGGGGAAATTGTGATCTGTAATGATCCTTTGCATATATTAAGCTATAATCTTGATGGCATTGTAGTAGCAAATGTCCATCAACGGCAGCGCTGTCGTGAAAAATTAGAATCCCGGGGGGCACGCTGTATCACCTTACAGGATATTTGTAGTGATCCCAATGCTGCCGCTTGGTCTGAATGGGGTCTTTTAGGCAGCAACTTATCCACCCCGACCAAGCTCAAACTGGCACCACGAGATGCCGATGATTTTGCCCGGCATATTCAAAAATGTGTGGCCGAAAACCTAGGCGTAAATATAGAAGCTATTGTCTACGGGGATGGAGCCTATCGTGATCCGTCTACCGGTATATATGAACTGGCCGATCCACAGCCCGCTTTCGGTACCACTCCTGGTTTACGTAACCGCTATCGGCAAGGTTTGAAATACAAGTACTTGGTTGATAAGATGCTGGAAGAGGGAATGGACTTGGCGACAGTAGAAAAGACGGTAGAAGAGAAAATAGCTTCTGCCGCTGTCAGCAACGGAATTGAAACCGAAGGTACCACCCCTAGAAAAGTAGAAGACCTGCTATCCAGTCTGGCTGATCTCGTAAGTGGATCAGCCGATGAGGGTACACCCTTGATCATAATAAAAGGCTTCTTATAAGCAATAAAAAAAACGCCCTGTTTACAGGGCGTTTTTTATTTCATCTTCTTTGACCGCTCGCACCTAACTCGCACCCAATCAGGCAATACACTGCCTCTTCCCAGCTAGGTCTTCTTAACCATAATTCCCCGGCCTGTATATTCCCTGATCACAGCAGAGCTATTAAGCAGTCGAGGTTTTATCAATCAGCTTTTAAAAGAATAGGCCGATGGCACATTGAGTCATCTGTGACAGGGGAGCCGGGAAGACACCAAATAAAATCGTCCCTGCCAGACAGGCCCAGAGGGCAAAGCGTGCAGCTCCTCCAATAGCCATTCCTTCTTCACTTTCAGCCGGGCCAATATACATGGCCTTGGCTACGGTTAAATAGTAGTACACCGATACCATACTCATAATTAAACCAATAAAGGCTAACCACAGATACCCTGACTCAATAGCACCTGAAAACAGGTAGAATTTCCCGACAAAACCTGCCAGGGGTGGAATACCTGCCAGCGAAAGCATACAAATGGTCATAACTGCTGCTATAAAAGGCGATCGCTTGGCCAGACCATTGAAGGCTGTTATATCGGTACTGCCCGTTTCCACCTCCACTGCCGTGGTGACGGCAAAAGCACCGGTATTAGAAAATACATAGAGCATGGCATAGAAAAGAACCCCTTTTAACCCATATACATTCGCTGCCGCTAAACCAGCTAAAATATACCCGGCCTGAGCAATACTTGAATAGGCCAGCAGCCGTTTCACATCTTTTTGTGCCAGCGCAATCAAGTTCCCAACTACAATCGTAATAGCCGCCAGAATGGCCAGTGCAAGCGACCAGTTAAACTGATCCAGTGGGAAAGCCAGCATAAAGACCCTGGCCAGGGCCGCAAATCCTGCTGCTTTCGAAGCTACGGCCAGATAAGCAGTTACTGGAGTAGGGGCGCCCTGGTAAATATCCGGCACCCACATATGAAATGGAACCGCGGATATCTTAAAGGCAAAACCTGCTATCATCAGTACAATTCCTGCAATCATAGCTGGCTGAACAGTAAACTGGGCGGCAATATCCCGGACAATGGTGGTACCTGTCATAGCAAAGACCAGACTCATACCAAATAACAGCACCGCCGAAGATATCGCACCCAGAATTAGATATTTAAGTCCTGCTTCTGCTGAAGCTTCATCGTTGAGCACATAGGCCGTGAGAATATAAAAGCTAATGGTCATTAATTCCAGGCCAACGTAAATGGTGATTAAATCGCCGGCACAGGCCATTATAATCATCCCCAGGGTGGCCAGAATAGTAAGGGCATAAAATTCAGAGCTTCTCTCCTCAAAGCGTTCTACATACTTGCCACCCATCAACATAACTAAAAGACCCGCCGACAGGAAAAGTATCTTAAAAAAGCTCCCATAGGCATCGACCTGATAAACGCCACCAAAAAACACTTCATAATCTGTGAAATGAAGGCTGGCTACGACCAGCACCAGCATTGTCATTAACATCGCCAGGATACCCACTACCTTCTTCCCCCGCTGGGGGAGAATTAACCCGGCAACGAGAACCGTCAGACCAATGACAGCAGTCAGGACTTCTGTCGATAATAAAGCGTAGTTCATTAGAAGATCCCTCCTATCTGTATGGTCCCGATCTGTGCAATCAATTCACCAACACCGGAATTTATCAGATCCATGACGGTAAACGGCAGTATGCCTCCCACCAGGATTGCACTTCCCAGAACCAGAAGCGGAATAAGCTCGGGTCCTTTTAAGTCCTCGAGGTGATCCCATTCTTCCTTACGGGGACCAAATAAAACATCACCCAGTGTCCGCAAAATATAGACTGCCGTTAAAACAATTCCCGTAATAGCCAGGATGGAAAGCACCCGGTATACACTGAAAGCACCTACAAAAACGGTAAATTCACCGATAAAATTAACCGTTCCCGGTAATCCCAGGGATGCAAGCCCGGCTAACATAAAACCTGCTGCCAGACGGGGCATCTGATGAGCAATCCCTCCCAGAGCATCTATATCGCGGGTATGGCTTTTTTCATACAGATTCCCAATCATCGAGAAGAAGAGTGCTGCCATGACACCATGAGCAAACATCATCATCACTGCACCGTTCAAGCTGATCAGGTTCATGGCTGCTACACCAATAAGTACATATCCCATATGGCTTACGCTGGAATAACCCACGATGTACTTGAGATCCCTTTGACTCAAGCAGATAAAAGCAGCATAGATAACGTTCGCAATTGCCAGAACGGCAATAATCGGTGCAATGTATTTAGCACCAACTGGCAGAATAAACAGACCGATACGAATCAGGCCGTAGCCGCCTATTTTTTTCAGTACCCCGGCATGAATCATGCTGACAGCAGTCGGTGCACCTGCATAACCATCCGGTGACCAGGCATGAAACGGAAACATGGATAATAGCGTTCCAAAACCGAGTGTCATCAGCGCACAGGCAAAAATCTGGAAACCCACCGGGAAATCAATGGTGGCCAGAGTAGCAATATCCATATTGGGGGTACCCAGAATATTTTTTGAAACCACAAAAAGTGAAATCAACCCCACCAGTAAAAAAGCACTTCCTATCAGGAGATAGATGGTTAACTTCATCCCTGCATATTCTTTAGTCACACGCTGGGAGGAACCAAACATAATAACCAGCAGGTAGATGGGGACCACCACCACTTCATAAAACAGGAAGAAGATAAAAAGGTCCGTAGTTACAAAGGTTCC
>DUSB01000168.1 GCA_012840625.1 Syntrophomonadaceae bacterium | reverse complement strand
GAAATAAGGGGACATCGCAGAACTTATGTAGGATCAATGCCCGGACGTATTCTACAGGGAATTAAGCAGGCAGAATCAAAAAACCCCATTTTTTTATTAGATGAAATTGACAAGATGACTATGGATTTTCGTGGGGATCCAGCCTCAGCTCTATTAGAGGTTCTTGATCCAGAACAGAATTCCACCTTTAGTGATCATTATCTGGAGATACCTTTTGATCTATCCCGGGTTTTGTTTATAACCACTGCCAATTCAGTGCATAATATTCCCAAGCCCCTGCTGGATCGCATGGAAGTAATTGAACTTCCTGGCTACACAGAAGAAGATAAGGTTCATATTGCCACTGGGTACTTAATTCCCAAACAAATTAAAGAACATGGCTTGAAAGATAGCAATATTCGTTTTTCTGAAGGGGCTATACGTAAAATTATACGCGAATATACCCGTGAAGCCGGTGTACGGAATATGGAGCGGGAGATTGCCGCCGTATGCCGTAAGGTTGCTCGCGAAGTGGTCAAAGATAAGAATACCTCGATAAATGTAACCGCCGGCAGCATTCACAAATATCTGGGAGTACCCAAATATCACTATGGAACCGCGGAGAAAGAAAATCAGGTGGGGGTTGCTACCGGTTTGGCCTGGACGGAAGTAGGAGGCGATATTCTTTCTATCGAAGTTGCTCTGGTGAAAGGTAAAGGGAAATTGCTCTTAACAGGAAAGCTGGGCGATGTCATGAAAGAATCTGCTCAGGCCGGTCTTACGTATATACGCTCCAAGGCAGATGAACTGGATATTGATACAGAAATGCTGGAAGATTATGATATTCATATACATGTTCCTGAGGGAGCTATTCCTAAAGATGGTCCTTCAGCAGGCATTACTATGGCTACTTCGCTGGCATCAGCTATGTCGGGTCGCAAGGTTCGAAGTGATATAGCCATGACCGGAGAAATTACACTGCGCGGGCGTATACTCCCCATTGGCGGTATTAAAGAGAAAGCTCTGGCTGCTCATCGGGCGGGGATTTCCAATATAATTATTCCGGCGGGAAACAAAAAGGATTTAGAAGAAATTCCTGCCAATATCAGACGTAAAGTAAACTTTATTACTGTCGAGCATATGGATGAAGTTTTAGATATAGCACTGGTAAAGTAGCAATCAGCAAGGCATAAAAGAGCAGGTTTAACCCTGCTCTTTTATTATGGGAGGTTGTTTCTTTTGATTAAGATTAAGCAGGCTGAATATGTGGGATCCTATGTACAGCTAAAACAATTGCCGGATCCTGAACTGCCGGAAATAGCTATTGTGGGGCGTTCTAATGTTGGCAAATCTTCCCTGATAAACAAACTTTGTAACCGGCGGAATTTGGCTAAATCAAGCTCGACTCCGGGGAAAACCAGGACCATTAATTATTATTTAATCAACCAGAGCTGGTATCTGGTTGATCTTCCTGGCTATGGTTTTGCCAGGGTATCGAAAGCTGAGCGTGATCAGTGGGGAAATATGATTGAGACCTATCTGAGCAGTAGGCAGTCATTGCGGGGAGTTATTATGTTGCTTGATATGCGTCATGAACCCGGGGAATTGGACATCATGATGAAAGAGTGGCTGCAGTATCATGAGATTCCCATCCTGATTGTAGCTACCAAAGCAGATAAGGTTTCGCGGGGTGCGCGGGCCAAACATCTGGCTGTTATTCAGCGAACGCTCAATCTGGAAAATAGAGGTGCTCTCCTTTCTTTTTCGGCACAAACGGGTGAGGGGAGGGAGGATCTGCTGCTGGCTCTGGCAGATGTCCTGTAAGCAGACGTTTGTCATCTTAATTTGTTCAGGGTGTCTGATTATATTTTCTTTTGTCTTTTTGCAATCTTACCTTTCTTTTCTTGCTGCGGCACCCGGGCTGTCCATGCCATTTCTATACCCTTTGCTTTCAGTGCTGATTATATAGAATAGGTTTCCTGGTGTACATAAATACCCCAAAGTAAACCTTCATTCATTGTGGTAGAATGAAAACGGCTATTTTGTATATGGAGCTGTCAAGAATGGAGGAAAGCTGTGTGTATGATATTCCTGCAAACCAACTGGATACCCGGGCGGTAAGCTATTGGAAATGGAAGGGGTTTATAACTTGTTTATTCGAGTTTATTATTCCGCTGGGGTACTATGCCGCCTATTATTTTGGGGGCTGGCCGCTCTGGCCTTTTTATATATTATTTATTCTTTGGGCTGTATGGATGCTCGTGCGAGTTTTTATTATACCGGCTATCTTATGGAAAACATGGCGTTATGATATATCGGAGCAGGAAATTGATTTTTTACGTGGGATCTTAATTAAGAAACGTACCCTTATTCCCATGGTGCGTGTTCAGCATGTAGATACCGGTCAGGGCCCCTTGATGAGACGTTTCGGACTGGCAGAGCTCAGTATCTCTACCGCCGCAGGCAGTCACGAAATACCGGCATTGGCAGAGGAGACTGCTCATGCACTTCGTCAGCGCATATCGGTTCTGGCACGGGTGGTGGAAGAAGATGTCTGATCCACAGCGCTTGCATCCAGCCGCCATATTGGAATACCTGGTAAGAAATATACGTGCCTTGCTGGAAATGCTTATACCGGTGTTGGTGGTTCTGTTTAGCAGTCCCTTGCAGCGTAAATGGACTATTCTCCTGCTGCTGCTTTTTTTTGCTTTATATATCAGCTATGCTATTTTATACTGGCTGCGTTATCGTTATGGCGTAGATGATGAGGAATTCAGGGTGGAGTATGGTGTTTTTGTAAATAAAAACATCTATATTCCTTTGGAACGCATTCAAAGTGTACAGACATCGGCGGGTGTGATTCAGCGATTATTTGGTCTGGTAAAGCTGGAGGTGCAAACAGCTGGGGGCGGAAAAGAGGCCGAGGTCTCTTTACCAGCTATTACCTGGCAGCAATCACAAGAACTGCAGCAGATGCTGGAGGCATCTTCCCCCCAGCGCCTGCTCGATGATCAGACAGATCCTCAATACCAGGAAAAAAGAATACCCTTTCGCCAGCTGATGGTTGCGGCCAGTACCTCCAATGGTCTGGGTGTAGTGGTGGTAGGTGCCATGGCATTAATCTCTCAGATAGAACAGATGCTGCCTGATTTAAATATCTATGAATGGCTGGGAATGCATGTGAGCGGATACCTGCATCAGGGTCCAATGGTGTGGGTAATTGGCATCGCGCTTATTTTACTAAGTGCCTGGGTCTTGTCTATTTTAGGTACCTTACTTCGTCTGGGGGGGTTTGTGCTTCGGCGGGAGGAAAACAAGCTGCTGGTCAGCCGCGGCTGGCTGGAGAAAAGGCATGTCAGCATTCCCCTAAAGCGTATACAGGCAGTTAAAATTGTAGAAGGGGTGCTGCGTCAGCCTTTTGGACTGGCAACTGTTTATGTTGTCAGTGCCGGTCACGGAGATGAAGCCGGACAGGATACCATTGTTTTTCCGATCATGCCTGTGGGTGAGGTGGAAGCGTTTTTAGATCAATTTTTACCGGAATTCAGGTTAGAAAAAGAACTGCATCCTTTGCAACCTGCAGCCAGGAATAGATATTATTCCATTTTTACCATTCCAGTCTTACTGGTATGCATCCCCATCAGCGTGTTCTACCCGTATGGCTTTTTTACTTTACTTTTGCCGGCAGCAGCCTGGCTGCTGGGAAGAATGCAATTTCGCGATGGTGGCTGGTTGATACGGGATGATCAGATAGTTATTCGCTTTCGTATGGTAGGACGTCTGAGCTACCTTATACCCCGAAGGAGGATACAATCACTGGAGCTGAGACAGACTATTTTGCAGAAGCGCAAGGGTTTGCTTTCTTTTAAGCTACAGCTGGCATCCAGCCTGGGGGGTACTGAGGTGGGGCTAAATGGATTGAACTGGCAGGAAGGGAATACTATCCTGGAGTGGCTCTATAAGAAGCAAGACATACATCCCACTATATCCTGCGCGTCTCTCTCATCAAGCAGAATGAGTGGAGGCAGCCAAGAGCCAGAAAAGAATGACTAAGTGGGGAGAGTTATGGTGATAATTCTCCTAAACCTTGTTGGTACATTTACAGAATGTATAAATTACAGGGTAAAACTATTATATAATGTCATATGTAGGATTAATCTGAGTGAGGAGGTTTATAAACAGATATGTCAACAGATCATCATTTGTCCAGCGTTTATAACCCTGATCAGGTGGAGAGGAAATGGTATGAATACTGGAACGAAAGTGGCTTTTTTAAGCCCGATCCTGATTCCAGTGCGGAAACATTCTCCATTGTCATGCCGCCTCCTAATGTTACCGGTCATCTGCATCTGGGTCACGCGTTGGATATTACCATACAGGATGTCCTGACCCGCTGGCGCAGAATGCAAGGTTATAATACTTTATGGCTTCCCGGGACGGATCATGCAGGGATTGCTACTCAGGCCCGAGTGGAAGAATCTCTGGCAGCTGAGGGCTTAACCCGCCATGATCTGGGGCGGGAAAAATTTCTGGAACGGGTATGGGAATGGAAGCATAAGTATGGTGGACGTATAAGCCAGCAATTGAGCCTGCTAGGGGCTTCCTGTGATTGGAGCCGGGAACGCTTTACTATGGATGAAGGTTGTTCCCGTGCCGTAAGGGAGGTTTTTGTCAATCTCTATGAAAAGGGATTGATTTACCAGGGCAACTACATTGTCAACTGGTGTCCTAAATGCAATACCGCCTTATCTGATATTGAAGTAGAGCATGAAGATAGCGAGGGATACCTGTGGTATATTCGCTATCCAGTTGAAGACAGTGATGAGTCGCTGGTGGTTGCCACCACTCGTCCGGAGACCATGCTGGGAGATACGGGGGTGGCTGTACATCCTGATGACGAACGGTATCAGCACCTGATTGGCAAGCAGGTTGTGCTTCCGCTGATGGGCAGGAAAATACCAGTTTTTGCCGATGACTATGTAGATCGTGAATTTGGTACAGGGGCCGTAAAGGTAACGCCCGCCCATGATCCCAATGATTTTGATATGGGACTGCGTCATAATCTGGAGCAGCTTACGGTTATAAATTTGGATGGCAGGATGAATGAGCAGGCAGGACCGTATGAGGGCATGGAGCGAGAAGAATGTCGCAGTGCAGTGGTTGAAGATCTAAAAAAACAGGGTTATTTGCTTAAGATTGAAGAACACCAGCATGCGGTAGGGCATTGTCAGCGCTGCGGTACCATTATTGAACCTCTGGTATCCAAACAGTGGTTTGTAAAGATGAAACCCCTGGCCGAACCAGCCATCAAGACAGTGTTAGATGGCGAAATCCGGTTTATACCAGAACGATTCACCAGGATATACATAAACTGGATGGAAAATATTCGGGATTGGTGTATTTCTCGCCAGTTATGGTGGGGTCATCGTATACCGGTTTGG
>DUSB01000167.1 GCA_012840625.1 Syntrophomonadaceae bacterium | reverse complement strand
TTTGTTCAGCCTAATGTTGGTGAGGATCTTAAACCGGAAGAAATACTTGAATATTGTAAAGATCTCGCTGCCTATAAAAGGCCTATCCATGTTGAAATATGGCCTGCTGATGAACCATTCCCAACTAACCGTGTGGGCAAGGTAGATGTACCTGCCATGATTGAAAAAGGTAAAGAAGTAGTGGAAAAACTGAGAGCGGAAGGTAAATGGGATCGCTAAACAAAAGATCATTAAGGAGAACGTTTACCGCTAAATAACTTTATTGACAGGCTAAAAAATTAACCGCGGGGTTCCCCGCGGTTAATCATTTTCTGATGGAGCCGATGGTCGGATTCGAACCGACGATCTGCTGATTACGAATCAGCTGCTCTACCACTGAGCCACATCGGCACTAAGGGTTCAGCACTTATAAATTATACCGAGGCCAGGGCGAAGAATCAAGGGGCAAGCAGGGAAAGAGCATTAAGATTATAGAAAATACTGCCTGCATTTGTCCCTGACCGGGTCTGGGTTTGGAGCTCCCATCGCACCATAAAGTGCTGTTTGAAAATCTTAGACATTGGTTTTTCCATCTCTTTTTATGGAATAAGCTTTAAAACCTCGTTTACAGCGGTCCAGTCTTCCCGCAGTGTTTCGGTGCCCATTAGGGTACCAATATGTCCACCGGGGGTTAGGATTTCTACTATATCATCTTCCGGGGTGCTGATATATTTTTTCAAAGCAAATGCCTGTGGGGGCGGAGTTATATGATCTCTTTCCCCGGCCATGATAATGACGGGGCAGTCGATATTTCTTAAATCGACTCCTTGCCCCAGGATTTTAAAGGAGTTGGGTTTGGTAAGCTTATTTTCCTTAAAGATGTTTTGGATAATTTCCAGATAAAAGCGTCCGGGTAGGAACTGTGTGTATTCGTACCAGGTTTCAAAGTGGATAAAGCGTTTAATACCGGCTTCGTCACCTAGACGAACCATATCCCACAGGCGCTGGTATTTGCGCACGTAGTGTTCGTCTGCCTGCATGTTTTTAAATCCCATTAGCATGAAGTAACCGGGCATGAGGCCGTTTCCTAAGGCTACTAGGTATTCAAAAAAGGCCATCGGCATTTTAGCATTATCATTGATAGGCGAATGTGCTGCTTCCAGATCAATGGGAGCTGCTGCAGTAGTAAGGGAAGCTATCTTATCCTGAAACAAAGCAGTGTAAATGGCGGCCTGCCAGCCTCCCTGGCATTGACCTACCAGGTGGATTTTATAGATATCAGTACGCCGGCGGATTTCCTCTACGGCTTCGTCGGTTAAGCGGATATAATCATCTATGCCCAGGTCTTTATATTCGCGGGTGGCAGACATCCATTCCGCTACATAAACATCATAGCCATAGGCATGAAAAACTCGCACCAGACTTTGAGCGGGTGAGTAATCCGCTAGGTCGGAGTGGTGGCCTGCTTGGGGCGGAAGTATGAGCACCGGTCGCCGGGCACTGGTATCGCGCCGATTAGGAAAATGCCGCAGGCGCAGGGTTTGATGCTCATAAATGATATTGTTGTTGGTCGACCAGCCTGGGGTTTGATGCTTAACTTGGTAGAGGATATTGAAATAGGTCTCCATTTTTTTGTATTTTCTATATTGAAACTTCCAAAAGGAATTATTATCTACCATGTATTTAACATATGGGTTCATAAGAAACATTTTTTTACCTCCAAGTACCTATAAGGTAATACGCCCTTCTATAATATCCTGATACCGCTCCGGGGTTAAACGCAGGTAGCGGTTTTCTTCCGGATCCAGGTAATATAGAGGATCTTCTATTTTATTAGGATCATAGCCTTCCTGTTTAAGCTGGTGCAGCAGTGGTTTTAATCCCTGTGAAAAGTCCAGCTGAGGATGAAGGCGAATAAAAACCGGTCGAGCATGTTGAGGCATACGTCGATTTAGATGTTCTATAAAGGCTCTCCATTTCAAGGATTCACCGGGGATGAGCTGAATGGCTGCCATGCCGCAGCGGCCTTCCCTTCCTGGTACGGAGACACCGTAAACTACAGCATCCTCAATGCCGCCGAAAAATTTGTTGATAACATCAGCCACTTGTGAGGCGGATACGGTAATACCTTTCCAGCGATAAGTATCACCGAGTTGATCTACGAAGGATATATAATCTCCTTGGTGCAGTTGAACTAGATCAAGGGTATTAAAGTACTGGTCTCCCTCCTGAAAAGCATTATGAATAATGCTGGCCTCTGTTGCCTCGGGGTCATTGATGTAACCATGAAATTCATTGAATTCGGTAATCTTTAAAACCAGCAGACCTATCTCGCCCGGAGTACAGGGTATCAGGTAGCCGTTTTCTCCCCGCAGCATGGTTTCCTGTTCATAATCGTAGCGAACTACCTCGCCCTGGCGCTGTCCGTCCAGGATCAGATTTCCGCACATACCAGGGATTTCTTCCTTATTAATAAATAATCCAATGCCTTCTGTAATACCATAGACTTCTACCAGATGGGGAATAGCAAAACGTTCGCGAAAAGAAGCTGCTAAATCAGCCCTTAAACCATTGGTAACCGCATACTGTACGCTGTGATCCTGTTCTCCAGCTTGTTCTGGCTGCTGCAACAGGTAGCGGCACATTTCACCCACAGCCATAAAGTAATCAGCCTGGTAACGCCGAATATCGTTCCAGAATTCATGAACGGAAAATTGGCTTCTCAGTGCCATAGTAGCTCCAGCAGCAAAAGCAGTGCTGATACCATTGAAACCGCTGTTGTAATAAAGGGGCAGGCTGAGGTAAAAGATAGAATTTTCTTTTACATTAAGGTCTATACAAGAGCGATGGCCAACGTATAACCAGCGTTTTTGCTGGATAGGAACAGCTTTACGCGGACCGCTGTGTCCGGCTGTAAATAGATAGGCCAGCACATCACTGTTGTTTACTGGTGGAGATGGATCAGGATTTTCGGTTGAAGATCGTGTTATGAGTGGATAGAGATCAACCATATTGACTGGCAGAGCGACATTTTGTCCATAAGTTTGAATGTATAAAGTGGCGGGCATACGCATTCGCAGCAGTGACTGTATGGATGCCAAAGCATCGAGCATCTCTCGACCCGCGATAATCGCCCTGGCTTCACAAAGGTTAATATCGTGCACCAATACTTCGCCGCGGATACGAGTATGGATGAGGGCGGGAATAACTCCAATTTTGCTTAGACCGATCAATATGGCTATATATTCGGGATGGTTATTCATTAGAAGAGCCACCACGTCTCCTTTTTCGAAGCCTAATTGATGAAAAAAGTTAGCATACTGATTGGCTTTTTCATTAAGCTCACTATAGCTGATGGATTCGGCTCCATAAAGGATGGCGTTTTTTTTACCATGAACATGGGCCCATTTTTCAATTACATGCCCCATGGAAAGCTTCGTAGTGCTGCTCAAGTCCTCAATGGCCTGTCGATGTTCAAGGGATATTTCTTCTGCATAGCTCATGACATACCTCCATTCATCAATAAGATGCACATAGGAATTAAGTATACATATTTCAAGTTATTCTTAAAATATTATCTGTTTCCTCCTATCTCCTATTATAGAAGATATATCAATAAAAAGCTTATAAAGAACTGCTGGCGAATTACTGCAAGGTCTAACCCTGGATAAAAG
>DUSB01000166.1 GCA_012840625.1 Syntrophomonadaceae bacterium | reverse complement strand
GCTTCCAAGGTATCTGCTTTCACAGCCAGGGTCTGTTCGGCCAGAATTCCATCTGTAGCCAGATACTTCATGTTTGGTACCGGTGCACTGACAAATCCCTCATGATTTAAACCGCCAACACTAATGATGATAATATGCTTTAGCTGTTTGGGCAGTTTGGATTCGCTGGTCTCTTGTGCCGCAGCTGTTGTGCAGTCTAACAGGAGACCAAAAAACAGACACAAGATGAATAAAATAACAAGCTTTCGATTATACAGGCACGTCATACACCCTCCTCCTCAATATTTCTTTTTCATTTTATGTTTATTTTAGCGGAGGGCTCTTTATACCTTAATGATCAGTATTTGCCACTTCTTAATATTGAATAAGTTAAAAACAGACCCAATACCATCGCGGTTACAAAGCCTATTTCGACAATGGGAATACGGCTAATAAATTGATTTCCTATTTTTCCCACCACCAGGGATGTGCCTATCACAATACTGGCAATGATAATAGCCATCGATAGACGATTGGACATAATATCTATTTTAGAGCCCAGACGGTTAATATTGCTGTGCTCTATTTTTACTTTCAATTCTCCTTCAGTTACCAAGTTACTTATTTTTTCCAGGTTTTCGGGCAATTCTTTGACTATACGACTGTAATCTACCGCTATTTCCCCTATATTTTTGGCTATATTGGAAGGAGCGTAGCGCTTCATCATGATTCTCCGACCATAAGGTTCAGCAATATCAACAATGCTGAGCTGTGGATCCAGCATGGAAATAATGCCCTCCATAGTCATCAGCATTTTCACCATTAATGATAGTTCGGCTGGTATACGCACCTGGTATTTTATAGACAATTCTAATAGCTCTGCCATAGCCTCACCAATTTTTATCTGTGACATGGGCATACCGTAATATTTTTGCTGCAGGCGGGAGACGTCCCGGCGCAATTGCTCCCGGTTTACATAATGATCACTAATCGCTATCTCCAGTAGACTCCTTGTTACCCCATTAACATCATAACGTATCATACTTAAAATCAGATCCATGCATAGCTCTTTTAGCCTATTATCAATGATTCCTACCTGACCAAAATCATAGAAAATAAGTTCGTTTTTTTCGGAAACAGCGATATTACCCGGATGTGGATCGGCATGAAAAAAGCCATGTTCGTAGATCTGTTTGAACAAGCAATCAACCAATTGGGATGCCAGTTTAGACGTTGATTGATGAGTATGCTTTAAGGCGGAAAAATCTGAAATCTTAATACCAGGCAGGTATTCTAACACCAGTACCCGCTGGGATGTAAACTCCCAGAATACTTTTGGAATGCGAATATTACGATCCCTGCTAAAGTTTTTATAAAACTGGTCTGCATTTCTGCCTTCTTTTTGAAAATCCAGTTCAGCTTGAATGGCATCACTGAATTCATCGACAATTTCTGTAACCCGATAGAGCTCCCCCCAGGCTGTACGCCGCTCAAGAAGATGGCTTATGTCTTTGAGAATAGCCAGATCTGTTGCAATAATCCGGTCAATATCAGGACGCTGTATTTTTACAACGACCTGTTCCCCATTATTTAATACTGCCCTATGTACCTGAGCAATAGAGGCGGCAGCAATCGGTTCTCTCTCAAAAGTTCGAAAATCACGTTCTATATCTAACCCTGACTGCTTGCATACCTTGATAATTGCTTCATATGACACCGGTGGTACATTATCCTGCAGTTTTTCCAATTCATGAATATATGCCGGTGGTAACAGGTCTGGGCGAATACTTAGAAGCTGCCCCAGCTTAACATAGGTGGGGCCCAATTCTTCAAAAGCCATACGTAATCGTTGCGGGCGACTTAAGGATTGATATTCATCGCCGCCGGACTTAAATTGCTTTTTAAGTAGTCCCTTACGACGATTGATCTGTTC
>DUSB01000165.1 GCA_012840625.1 Syntrophomonadaceae bacterium | reverse complement strand
TTATTCTTTTCTTTTTATTGATCTCGATGTCGGCGGCATCGCCGTAACAAAGTTTAATCAAAGATAAAAACTTAAAATATCATCAGCATGCGGCAGTTTATCGTGGATAATTGCGCTTATATTACAAAATGCTACGAGTCTGATCCAGCAGTTAAATTTCCGTGCCTCAATTATGACGAAAACAAGTAAATATGACACATGAAGTTACAATAATCACGTATAGTTGTCAAATATGACAATATAGAATACAATTATAAATAACAGAATTGTTATAGTTTTCCAGCTGTTCTGCTAATAAAAAGCAGAAACGATGTAAAGGTGAGGAGAGTTTTGAAAAAGGGGGATTTATTAATGGAAAAACCGTGGCTGCAGGATTTTGAAGAGGATCTGGCGCGATGGCGTCCGCGCTGGGAAGCACTTTATGATGATGAGGTACCCAGAAATTTCGAGTACCCGGATCTGCCGCTGAAAGATTACTTTAATAAATGGGCAGATCTCCATCCGGAAAAACCCTATCTGCTGATTAACGATATAGAAATCTCTTATGGTTTGTGTAACAATATGTCGAGGCGTCTGGCCAACGCACTATTAGATATGGGTGTAGAAAAGGGTGATCGAGTTGCTATCATGGCTCCCAACCTGCCTCAGTATGTAATTGCTTTACAGGCTTTGTTTAAAATTGGGGCTATCGAGGTACCGGCTAATGTTTTATATACCGTTCCGGAACTTCGCTTTCAGTTTCAGGATAGCGGTACGGAAACAGTGATTGTGATGGCCGCCTATGCCGATAAAGCCATTACTCTGATGCAAGAGCCTGAGTCGTCGGTAAAACGAGTCATAGCTTTTCAAATACCTGATGCTCCGGTGGAGCTTGAACAAAGGGAGAACGTTTATGATTTTAACGAAATCATAGCTGCTGCGGATGATCAGGAGCCCGATATAGAAGTATTGGGTTCTGATATTGCCAAACTGCAGTATACCGGCGGTACTACCGGTGTGCCTAAAGGCTGTGTCCTGACCAATAAAATGCTCTTATCGCAGGCCATCCGAACCCCCACCTGGTGTACAGCTAATTTTACCCTGGTGCCCTTCGAGGAAGTCAAAACCCTGGCCGCTATTCCGCTTAATCATATCTATGGCTATAACGGTAATGTCAATGCCTGTCTGTATACGGGGGGAACCATGGTGTTGGTGCCTCAGCCTACCCCGGATAATATATTGGCGGCCATCAACAAACATGAACCCAATATCTGGGCTGCAGTACCAGCTATGATTATTGGTCTCAATAATCATCCCGATATCACCCGCTCTAAAATCACTTCTGTTAAAGGTATTTTTAGCGGTTCAGCTCCACTGGCGGTGGAAACCTTGAAAGAATTTGAGCGTCTGTCCGGGGGGAGAATTATAGAGGGCTATGGTTTATCAGAAACCGTTAATATTCTAACTGTTAATCCGGTTTTCAAATTGCGCAAATATGGCAGCTGTGGTATTGTCTGGCCTGATACCGACCTAGTGGTGGTTGATGTAGAAACCGGAACCAAAGTTATGCCCCGCGGCGAACTGGGCGAACTGATATGTAGAGGACCGCAGGTCATGGAGGAATACTGGGAAAATCCTGAGGAAACAGCCTTGGCTATTCGTGATGGATGGTTTTATACCGGGGATATTGTCCGTATGGATGAAGATGGCTTTGTTTTTATTGTTGATCGCAAAAAGGATATGATTATCGCTAGCGGTTTTAATATTTATCCCCGGGATATAGATGAAGTGGTGTTTGCACATCCCAAAGTAAAGGAGGCCTGTACTATTGGAGTACCGGATCCCAAGCGGGGTGAAACGGTGAAGGTTTATGTGGTGGTTAAGGAAGGGCAGCAGTTGAGCAAAGAGGAGATCATTGCGCATTGTCGTCAGCACTTGGCTCCTTATAAGGTTCCTAAAATTGTTGAATTTATTGATTCCCTTCCCCGTACTGCGGTAGGCAAACCAGATCGCAAAGCATTACAGGAAAGAGAAGCTGCCAGGAAAGAGGGGGCGGCTTTACAAGATTAATTAAACGGTCCTCAAGGGCCGTCTCTCCTGCAGGAGAATATAAGCGGAAGGCAGCTTTGGTGCTGCCTTTTTTTTTGTCGTGCAGGGCATAATGCTATCAGCTTCCAGCCATCTACAGTATAGACTAGGCTTTTTTTTGTAATACTTTGGGCAGACGAAGGGAAGATATAGGAATAAACACGGTTTCTAATACGAATAATAATGATGGTAACAGGAGGGATCAAATGACGCCTGATAGCAATGAAGAGCGAAAGAAAATAGAAGAGCAGGAGTATCAGCAGCTGGTGGAGCAGGTTCGCCCACGTCCTAATATTCTGCTTAACTGCATCTGGGCCTTCATCATCGGTGGTCTCATCTGTACTCTGGGACAGCTTATTCTTGATTATTTCAGAGCACAGGGAATGTCGATGGAGGATGCTGGAGCGATGACAGCGGTAAGCATGATTTTTTTAGGTGCCTTGTTAACCGGATTGGGCTGGTATGACGAACTGGGTAAAAAAGCGGGAGCAGGATCCATTATTCCTATCACGGGATTTGCCAATGCTATCGTGGCGTCGGCTATGGAGTACAAACGTGAGGGGTATATCTTTGGGGTAGGAGCCCGCATTTTCAGCATAGCCGGACCAACTTTATTATTTGGTTTTGTGGCTGCGGTGATCATCGGATTGGTTAAATATTTGACCATGCTGTGGTAAAGGAGTTTTGAAGGGATGCTTTCAGGAAAAAAACGCGGACTGCAGTCGATTGAATTTCTACAGGCGCCGATTATAAGTTCTTCAGCATCTGTGGCAGGACCTCTGGAAAGCAAGAGCAGCTGGGCGGAGGATTTTGATTGGATTATGGAAGATTACCTGTTAGGGGAAAGCAGCTGGGAACGCACCGAGACCAAAGTTCTACAACAGGTTATACAGATAGCCCTGGATAAACAGCAGCTATCTTTTGAGGATATAGAAGTTTTCCTGGCGGGCGATTTGCTTGATCAGATCATATCCTCCAACTATACAGCACGTGAACTCAAAACACCATTTCTAGGGCTTTATGGGGCGTGTTCTACCATGGCGGAAGCTATCTTAATTGGAGCCATGCTGGTTGAAGGAGGATTTTTTACTAGGCTGGTTGCTGCTGCAGGTAGTCATCATTATACTGCTGAAAGACAGTTTCGTTTCCCTACGGAGCAGGGGGTACAGCCTGCTCCATATTCTCAATGGACAGCAACTGCAGCTGGTGCACTGGTATTGGAAGCCCAGGGTAATGGGCCCAGGGTTAGCTCCATTACTATCGGACGGATTGTTGATATGAATCAAAAGGATGCGAACAACTTGGGAGCAGCTATGGCCCCAGCTGCGGCTGATACCATCCACCGTCATTTTTTGGATTTGAATCGGGATAGTGATTATTATGATCTGGTGGTTACAGGGGATCTGGGCTTGGTGGGGCAGGATCTATTGGAGGAGCTTTTCGTTCAGCAGGGCGTTGTTCCCAAGCCTAATATTAGTGATTGTGGCGTACTGCTCTACGATGGAATTCCGGAAGTGAATGCGGGGGGGAGTGGCTGTGGCTGTTCAGCCTGCATGTTGTGCGGCCCCCTGCTCAAAAAGATGTACCGTGGTGATTTACAGCGCTTATTGTTTGTAGCAACAGGTGCCCTCATGAGTCCTACCAGCACCAATCAAGGGGAAAGTATTCCTGGTATCGCACATGCTGTGGCTATTGAAATATAAGGCAGGAGGGGTGCACTGATGTCATTATTATGGGCTTTTATTGTCGGTGGGCTTCTTTGTGTAATCGGTCAGCTGTTTATAGATTTAACCAAATATACCGTTACACCTGGGCATATTTTGGTGGGTTATATTACTATAGGAGCTTTCTTGAGTGCCCTGGGACTATACCAGCCGCTGGTGGATTTTGCCGGGGCCGGAGCCACCATTCCCCTGTCAGGTTTCGGTCATAACCTGGCCCAGGGAACACTAGAAGCCGTACAGACTAAAGGCGTTTTAGGCATATTCAGTGGGGGCGTAGAAGCGGCTGCTGCTGGAATCACTGCTGCCATTGTTTTCGGCTATTTGGCCGCTATCTTATTTAATCCGAAATAGCAAAGGAAAGTGGGAGATAAAGATGCGTGTGGGCATACCACAGGGGCTTTTTTATGTCTATTATTATCCTCTTTGGAAAACCTTTTTTACCGACCTGGGGGTGGAAGTTTTAAGCACTCCGCCCAGCAATAGGAAAATCATTGATCAGGGTATTGCCCATGCTGTTGATGAGACCTGTTTCCCGGTTAAAGTATACTTTGGGCATATTGCGGAGCTTTGCCAGGAGGAGATGGACTATCTTTTTGTTCCCCGTTTTGTAAGTGTGGAACGCAAACATTACATCTGTCCCAAGTTTATGGGTGTGCCGGATATGGTCAGGGCTTCTTTTACCAAGCTGCCGCCACTATTAAGCCCTCTGGTAGATTTAAGCCGTACGGATAAACACTGGAGAAAAGAAATTATGAAAGTAGGCCGGCATTTTACCTGGCGGGGGAAAAAGATTGAACAGGCCTACCAGCATGGTATGGAGGAATTAGAGCGCTTCAGGCAGTTGACACGGCAGGGTTATTCACCTCCGGAAGCCCTTTTAGTCTGGGAGGGGAAAAAGCTTCCCCTTCCGGGTAAGGGTGATTTAAATATTGGCGTTCTGGGGCATGGTTATGCCTTATACGATGAAGCTATCAGCATGGGCCTGATTAAGCGCCTTCGTGAAATGGAATGCAATGTCTATATGGTTGAAATGATAGAAAAAAGCTATATTGAATCCCGGGCGGCCACTCTGCCCAAGCGGGTTTTTTGGACTTTGGGCAGGAAAATTGCAGGCTCTGCACTTTATTTACATCAGCAAACTGATATTGACGGCCTGATTTATTTGGCCTGTTTTGGCTGCGGGCCTGATTCTCTAATAGGTGATCTGGTGAAAAGAAATATGCAGGATAAACCTTATATGATGCTGACTGTAGATGAGCACAGTGGGGAAGCAGGAATAAATACCCGGCTGGAGGCCTTCTGTGACATGCTGAGACGAAGGAGGATCAACAGTGAAAGTAACCTTCCCACTTATGGGCAACTCCTATATAGCCTTCAAGGCTCTGTTGAAGGGCCTTGATCTGGAAGTTATTTTGCCTCCTCCCATTACCCAGCGCACTCTGGCATTGGGCAGCAAATATGCACCGGAATGTGCCTGCCTGCCACTTAAAACCAATGTGGGAAATTTTATCGAAGCGTTGGAATTGGGAGCCGATACCATTGTAATGGCGGGAGGATGGGGGCCCTGCCGATTCGGATATTATGCACAAATACAGCGAGGTATTCTGGAAGATCTGGGTTACTCGTTTAATATGGTTGTTTTTGAACCCCCTGATACCGGTTTTGATGATCTAATAGAACAGGCACGTTTCTTGGGTGGGGGAATACGCTTCAAAGAAGCCTTATCCTTGTTTAAATTTGCCTGGAACAAGCTTATTGCCTGCGAAAAGCTGGAAAAAGCTATTGAATTTTATCTGCCCCGCAGCGAGGAAAAAGAACAGGCTCTGGCTGTTTACCGGCAGGGTTTGCAGGCTATTGATATGGCTGAAAGCAGAGAAGAAGTTCATTTTTGTGCTGATCAAAGTATTCAACGCTTGAAGAATCTTTCCTGCCGCAATGATATTCAGCCGCTTAAAATAGGTTTGCTGGGGGAAATTTTTACCATTCTGGAACCAGGCACCAATTATTATATCTGCGAAACATTAGGATTGCTGGGGGTTGAAGTAAAACGATCCATTTACTTAACGGATTGGATCAATGATCATTTATTGGCTGGGTTGGTCAAGAAATCAAGGCGTAAGAAGATCATTAAGCGGGCCCGGCCTTATATCAATTACTGGGTAGGGGGGCATGGCCGTGAGACCGTTGGTTATGCAGTTGAGTATGCCCGCCGCGGCTATGATGGCCTGATACAAATTGGTCCTTTAACCTGTATGCCGGAAATAGTAGCCCAAACCGTTCTTCCCCGGGTAAGTGAAGATAAAGGCATCCCGGTTATGACCTTATGGTTTGATGAACAGTCGTCAGCAGCGGGCATTCAGACGAGATTAGAAGCCTTTATCGACATGTTGCAACGTCAGAAAAGCAGCTACAGCAGGGAGGTTGAAGCGTGAATTGCTATCTGGGTATTGATATTGG
The DNA here is from genome assembly GCA_012840625.1 of Syntrophomonadaceae bacterium. Taxonomy (GTDB): domain Bacteria; phylum Bacillota; class Syntrophomonadia; order Syntrophomonadales; family Syntrophomonadaceae; genus DUSB01. The sequence goes on along the minus strand of DUSB01000165.1, from coordinate 2,268 downwards.
ATCGGTTAGCAGTAATTTTGTACTTATTGATGAAAAGGGCAGGGTGTTGCTGGATTTGTATATGAGGACACATGGTAATCCCATCCGGGCTGTACAGGAAGGGCTGGCTTTGCTCCAGGAGAAAGTGGATGTAAAGGAACTGGTGATATCTGGGGTGGGTACCACCGGCAGCGGTCGCTACCTGGCTGCAGTCCTTACCGGGGCTGATGTAGTGAAAAATGAAATCACTGCTCATGCAGTGGCAGCTGCTTTTTATTATCCTCATGTGCGTACCGTCATTGAGATTGGCGGACAGGACTCCAAGATGATCTTGCTAAAGAACGGAATTGTATATGATTTTGCGATGAATACAGTTTGCGCGGCTGGTACAGGGTCATTTCTGGATCAGCAAGCCGCCCGTTTACAGATACCTATTGAGCAATTTGGTGGACTGGCGGCTCATGCTCAGCAGCCCGTACGCATTGCTGGACGCTGTGGGGTTTTTGCTGAATCAGATATGATACATAAGCAGCAAATGGGATACCCCACCGAGGATATACTGATGGGATTGTGTGAAGCACTGGTGCGCAACTATTTAAATAATGTGGGCAAAGGTAAAAAAATTGAGGAACCCATCGTTTTTCAAGGGGGAGTAGCCGCCAACCAGGGGCTGCATCAAGCCTTTGAAAGAAATCTGGGTATGAAGATTAATATTCCCCCCTATTATGCTGTTATGGGAGCGATGGGAGCAGCCCTGCTGGCCCGTGAACACATAGAAAATGTACGGCATTCGACACAATTTAAGGGATTTGATTTTATTGTGGACAGTGATTTTCAGACCCAGAGCTTTGAATGTAAATCATGTCCTAACCTCTGTGAAGTGGTCAGCATTCGCTGCGGTGACCAGATTCTTGCTTACTGGGGAGACCGCTGTAAGCGCTGGGAAAGCAGTATCAAGATGAAACATTCTCGTCTTAAAGTAATTTAAAGTAATAGTATAGGCTTGCTGGCATCAGGCCGGGGGATAGGATCCTAATATGCGCAGCATCAGGGTATGTTTAGCTGCTTCATGCAGAGCTTCCTGAATCCTGGTATCCAGTACATGTCCTTCGATATCGATGAAGAAATAATATTGTCCCAGCTGTCTGCGAGTAGGCCGGGATTCAATCCGGGTCAGATTAATGTTTCTTCTGGCAAAGATCCCCAAAATATCGTAGAGAGCACCGGGACGATCCTGGATGCGCAGCAACAGGGTGCTTTTAGCGGGTTTAATCAGGGGTGGCATGCAGGCAGATAGAATGAGAAAACGGGTTTGGTTATTACTTTGATCATTAATATTGGACGCCAGTATATCCAGCCCATACTTGGCAGCGGTCAGGGGACTGGCGATGGCGGCGATGGGATCTGAGCTTAATGCTACCTGCAAAGCGGCCTTGGCGGTGCTAGCTGCAGTTTGCTGTGGAAGGCCGGGGAAGTTTTGTTTCAGGTATTTTCTACATTGTCCCAGAGCCTGGGGGTGGGAGACTATCTGGGTAATCATAGCAGCATTGCCCCCTGCTTTAACCAGCAAGGCATGCTCAATGGGCAAAATACATTCACCGGTAATATAAAGCTTTTTTTGCAGCAGCAGATCCAATACCTGATAGACGGAACCTTCGCAGGAGTTTTCAATGGGAACGATCCCTTTAAGAGCACTTCCCTCTTCTACCATTTTAAATACTGTTTCGATGTCATCGCAGGAGAGCAATTCGGCGGCCATCCTGGAAGCCACGTTTTGGGCTGCTATTTCGCTGTAACTACCTGTTGGTCCCAGATAGGCAATACGCTTATGATCCATGCTGAACCGCCTCCTTATTTTGCTGGGGTATAATCTGGCTTAAGATCGCAGTCAGGTTGCTAAAGCCTTCAGTTCCTGCAGATAAAGTGATTGCAAACCGTCCGATTTGTGAGCCCATCAACTGTTCTATTTGTTTATGTGAAGCAGGTATCTTCACAATTATCATGATTTAAACCTCCTTTTTTCATCATAGAATATAAAAAACCCATAATTTTCGCAAGGGACGAAAACTATGGGTTCCGCGGTACCACCCTCATTGGCCTGAAAACAGGACCTCTTTATAGGGTACAGGTAGCCCATGAGACAAAAAAGCCTTTCGCCCAAGGACGAAAAGCAAACGCTTACCGCAAATACCACCCGGGAGGGTTCTTCATTGCAGGTACGGGATTGGCTCCGATACCCCCTTCCAGTTAACGTGGGAAGATCACGGCACGATCTACACTGCTGAGCGG
>DUSB01000015.1 GCA_012840625.1 Syntrophomonadaceae bacterium | reverse complement strand
CTATTGATAATGTCACTGATCACCTTGCGCATAAAGGCGGAATCATCCACTACCAAAACTTTAATCTGCACCATAAACCACCTCCTATAATAAACCCTTTCGTATCCACTCCCTCTGTTTTTCAAAGATAAAATTCATAATACGATCGCGCTGGCCTTCACTTATATCTACAAACTCAACCACGATCCTCGCTTCCTGTCCTTTCAACTCACTGTCTTCTTCAAACCTTAAAACCCTGGCCTTACAGCAGATGGGTTCCCGACGCGGAAGATCCAGACAAAGATGAATTATGGTCCCCGGCTCCAGAGCTGTTTCACTTCGGTACTGTATGCCTCCGCCGCTAATATCGATGGTTTGACCTTCATATATTTCGGCTTCTGTACTGTGCTCCAGCTGAAATTTTACCGGCAGGCTAATAGGAATTCTCACCCATCGCCGGCGCTGGACTTCATGAATTTCAGCTGGTTTTAACACGGCCAGCAAAGGCAGAGGATTCTGCACACGCTCCACTACAACAGTATCAAACCTATAATAGTGCCCCTCTAAAAAAAAATGAATACGCAATGGTTCTCCAACCCGCAAAGGCAGAATCTCACCGCGAAACATAGGAGGGGATATGTATAAATAATCTAAACTGATTTCCTCAATGCGGCTGGGCAGATATTTGTGTTCTTCCAGTCCATTCAGGGCTGTTACTTCAATTAATTGATTAATTTTAAGCTGCTTGGCTTCCATCCCTTTCCTCCTGCTATTGGCTCCGATTTAATGAAATAAATTTTTTAAAAAATGCCCTGATGCCTTTACTTTTTGCTTTCTCTCTAACTTCCTGCTGCTGATCATCCTGCACCAATTTTTGGGCAATGTTTACGATGTTCTGAGCAGCCAAGCTACCAGGAAATGTCTGTACCAGCGGCTCCTGTTCCATAATCACCCTATTAACCTGAGGGTCATACACAATATGTCCCAGTACCTCAACGTCTAGCTGCAGAAACCTTTTCGCCACCAGTTGAAATTTATGGGCCACCGCCAGCCCCTCGGCCTCCCGACTGACCTGATTGACAACCAGATAAATCCGTCCTTTAAAGCCAGAGCGGTGCACACTTTTAACCGTACCATAAGCATCGGTGAGTGAAGTGGGTTCACTGGTGGTGACAATGATCGTCTCATCTCCAGCCAGCAGGAAGTTTAATACATTACTGGAAATACCGGCTCCGGTATCTACAATCAGGAAATCAAAATCACCATCTAATTTTCCCATCTCATAAATAATGTATTTTAATTCTCCCTCCTGTAAATTAGCCAGTTCCTGTATACCTGAGCCGCCAGGAATAATCTTCAGCCCCTGGGGCCCATCTATCATAATGTCCTGAATGGTTTTTTGTGAGCAGATGATATCATAGAGATTGTATTCGGGAATTAACCCCAGCATGATATCAATGTTAGCCATACCCAGGTCAGCATCCATCAGAACTACTTTATAACCCAGCTGGCATAAATACAGCGATAAATTAACGGCCAGCGTACTTTTCCCCACTCCCCCTTTGCCACTTGCAATCACAATCACCCGGGTAGTTTTATTGCTCATTATTTCTGTTTCAATCTGCTGGCGCAGATTCAAAGCCATTGCGCGCAGTTTATCGGCCTGATCCTTCATCAAGCATCTTTCCCTTCAATCAACATTTTTGCAAAGCGCAAAGGATCAGGTACCTCAATGTCATCGGGAACACTCTGCCCGGTAGTAAAATAAGCCACCGGCTTATCTACTTCATCAAGTACATTGAGAATCTGTCCATAGCTATTAGTTTCATCCAGTTTGGTAAAAATGAGCTTATCAACACACATCAGATTAAAACGTTCATAGATCTGTATCAAGTCTGTGCTATCCGTGGTGGCACTTAACACCAGTATCACTTCATCCGCCTGAGCCGCCCGTAAAAACTCGTGCAGCTCCCCCATATGATCATTGTTATAAGGGCTGCGCCCGGCAGTATCAATAAAAATAAGATCCTTATGGCGGAATTCCTGAATGGCATCAATCAAATCAGCCGCATGAAAAACTATCCGAATAGGGATACCAATAATCTCGGCAAAGGTTCGCAGCTGTTCAGCAGCTGAAATTCGGTATGTATCCAGAGTGATAAAGGCAACTTCTTTCGCTTCCATAAAGGTCATATTGGCCGCCAATTTGGCAATGGTAGTCGTTTTTCCCACTCCAGTAGGACCAACCATCACCACCACTTTCCCTTTCTGCTCATTCACTACAATCGGCTGGGCTTCGCCCAAACATTCCTGTACAGTATGTGTATATATATCCCTGATCCAATCCGGGTCTGCATCCTGGTCCCGGGGCAATCGCTGGTCAATGCGCGCTGCCAGGCGCAGAGCAATCTCTTTTTTTACATTTTTTTTCAACAAGAGCTGATAGAATTCCTGCGCTGGCTCCGATACGCCCTTGATTACATCCATCTCATGCATACGGCTTTTAATATCATCCATAAGCAATTTCATATGTTTCAATTCATCCAGCAGTTCCTGCTCTCGCCTTTCGCTGCTATATAGGGAGCTGTTTTTTTCATCAAATGCTGCCATAGGAGAAGAAGAATTCATGTGGTTGCGCCTTCGATCCATTTCCACCCGCAAATCTTTATCCATAGCTACGGTAACCTCATAATAGGGTCGGGAAAAGAAGCCTCTCAGGCCCTTTCGCCGCACCTGGCGTGAGCTCAATATAATGGCATCTTTACCCATCTCCATTTTTGCCTGGGTAATAGCAGATTGAAAATCTTTCGCTACATACTTTTTTACCTTCATGCTGACACCATCCCTATGACTTCGACATCTATCCCAGGTTCAATTTCATTATAGGACAATACTACCAAATGAGGCAAAAAGCGCTCAATAAGACGCTTAAAATATATTCTTAACACCGGTGCACACAGGAGAATAGGCATCATACCGGTACGGCTCAATTGTTCGTACTGCTCAGCCAGATGATCGATCAAGCCCTGCGCCAGTCCTGGATCCACCGCCAGATAAGAACCAAATTCCGATTGCTGTACTGATTCTCGCAGGGTTTCTTCTAAACTAGGCTCGAGGGTTAAAACCGTTATTTTCCCCTCCGTATCCGCGTACTGGCGGCTGATATTGCGCCGCAGAGCCTGTCTGACATATTCGGTTAGCACATCAGTATCACGAGTAATTTTGGCATAATCAGCCAGCGTTTCTAAAATAGTTACCATATCTCGAATAGAGACTTCTTCTTTTAATAAGTTGGACAGTACTTTTTGCACATCGCCTACCGTCATCAGCTCTGGAATCAGCTCTTCCACCACCGCAGGATTCTGCTCGCTGACATAATCAATGATGTTTTGAATATCCTGGCGACCAATCAGTTCAAAGGCATGTGCTTTGATCACCGCGGTTAAATGAGTGGCCAGAACTGAAGGAGGATCCACCACCGTATATCCTTTCATTTCTGCCTTTTCCTTATCAGCAATCGCAATCCAGCGAGCGGGCAGCTGGAAGGCCGGTTCAACCGTATCTATGCCGGGCAGTTCCTGGTCCATATCGATGCCCGGGCCAATCGCCAGATAATGATCCAGCATCAGTTCCCCCTCAGCTAGTTCCATGCCTTTAATCTTGATGACGTATGAATTAGGTTTCAGCTGCATATTATCCCGAATACGGATGGGAGGTACAATAAATCCAAGCTCCAGCGCACATTGACGCCGAATCATAACAATGCGCTCCAGCAAATCTCCCCCCTGTTCTGCATCCACCAGCGGAATAAGTCCATAACCTAATTCCATTTCCATCTTTTCAACCTGTAGCAGTTCCACCACATTCTCCGGCTTTTTTATTTCCTCTGCTTCCAGGTCTTCCTGCAGCAGCTGCTCTTCCAATTCGCGTGCTTCAGTACTGCGGGAGGTAAAATACAGTACAATAAAGAACCCAGCCAAAATATACATGGGCAGCGGCGGTAGTCCCACTGACCCCAAAACAATTAATACCCCCGCCGCAATGGCAAAGGCGCGGGGATTACTGAACAGCTGCTGAAATAATTCTGCTCCCAGACCCATTTGTGCTGAGCTGCGGGTAACCACAATACCGGTAGCCGTAGAAATAAGCAGGGCTGGAATAGCCGTTACCAGTCCATCTCCCACTGTCAAAATAGTATAAATCTGGGCGGCTTGACCCATGGTCATTTCGTGCTGAGCCACCCCAATAATTAAACCGCCAATAATATTGATAATGGTAATAATAATGCTGGCAATAGCATCTCCCTTTACAAATTTGGAGGCTCCATCCATAGCACCATAGAAATCCGCTTCCTCCTGGATTTTGGCCCGACGCTGGCGGGCTGTATTTTCATCGATAAGACCAGCGTTTAAATCCGCATCTATGGCCATCTGTTTTCCCGGCATAGCATCCAGAGTAAAGCGAGCACCTACTTCCGATACCCGCTCCGCCCCTTTGGTAATGACGATAAACTGTATAACAATCAGAATTATAAAGATGATGAATCCCACCACCGGATTGCCCCCCACCACAAAATGGCCAAAAGAATAGATAACCTGTCCCGCCTCAGCATGAAGCAGGATCAAGCGGGTGGAGGAAACATTCAATGCCAGACGAAACAGGGTCATCACCATTAATAAAGAAGGAAATACAGAGAAATCTAATGGGTCACTATTAAACATAGAAACCATTAGAATGATCAGAGCAAAAGATATATTAAATGTAATCAGTATATCCAGGAGACCGGGTTTTAAGGGAATGACCATGATCATTACAATACTTATTACCAGTACTGCAATCAGTACGTCACTCCATGCTATTATTCGGCCCCATACGCCAGATGTATTCTCCATCCCTGGCATCCTCCCAGTTTGATATTTACCAAAAAAAGCTTAGATTTTTTGTTTTTGTTTATATACAAAGGCCAACACTTCCGCCACCGCCTGATACAGCTCCTCAGGAACGGTATCGCCGATGTCTATGGTGTAAAATAAAGTTCGTGCCAGCCATGGATTTTCTACAATAATAATATCATGCTGGTTAGCAAGTTCACGGATCCGCTGGGCTATATAATCCTGGCCCTTGGCTAATACCACCGGCGCCTCCATAAACTGAGCATCATACTGCAACGCCACCGCAAAATGCGTCGGGTTAGTTATAACTACGTCTGCTTTTGGTACTTCGGCCATCATTCTTCTCATAGCCACATCTCTTTGAATCTGGCGCTGTCTGGATTTAACCAGCGGATCTCCCTCGGTCTGCTTGTATTCCTGCTTAACATCATACTTGCTCATCATCAGGGACTTTTCATGTTCATACCATTGATAAATGTAATCTAAAACGCCGATAGCCACAAAAGCTATGCCGGTTTTAATAGCAATTTCGAATACAATGGAACCCATAGTTTTCATCATGGTCAGCAGTTCCATATCCACAAAAAGAGGAAAAATATGGATTTTAGCCCTGACCACAGTATAGGCTATATAGCCTGTAACCACGACCTTTAAAACTGACTTTACCAGCTCTACCAGAGCCCGCTTGGAAAAAATCCTTTTAAATCCTTCAATGGGGTTGATTTTACTGAGCTTGGGACTCAGAGGTTCAGCACTGAAAACAAAGCCTACCTGCAGATAACTAATCATCAGCGCTGCCACAAAAGTAGCTAAAAAAACCGGCCAGATCATGTGGGCCATTAACTTGATCGCTTCCAGGCCGATAAAGCTGGCATAAGCAATATCAAAATCGCCGGTAGTGCGATGCAATAAAAAAAGACGGGTAAAATTCCCCAGGCTTTCGCTCATATAGGGGAAACTCAGGAAAATAGCAGTGGTACCAGCTATCAGTATCACCGCCGAATTCAGGTCAGTACTTTTAAAAACCTGTCCTTTTTTGCGAGCCTCTTCCCGCCTTCTTGGTGTCGCTTTTTCAGTTTTCTCTCCGGTTCCATCATCAGCAAAAAGCTGTAGATTTATATGGAAGTAAAGCTGATCATTCTTCATTTCCCTACATCCCCATGGTCAACAAAAGAACATCCAGATAGCCAATAAAGCGTTCAAATAAGATATTCATTATCCACATATAAACCGGCAATAAAAGCAGCAACATAAAGAAACCTAAAAAGATATTCAACGGCAAACCAACAATAAAGACATTCATCTGCGGTACAGTACGGGCAATGAAACCCATAGCAATATTCGCCACCATGACTGCTACTACAACCGGTGCAGAAACTTTAACTGCAATCACAAACATATAAACGGTGATTTCTATCATCAACTGGATAAAATCATGACCCAGACTAACTCCCATCACCGGTATAAGCTGATAGCTTTGTACCAGCGCCTCTAACAGATAATGGTGCCCATTCATGCTCAGGTACAGCAGCAGGGCCAGCAGGTATAAAAAGTTACCCATCAGAGGAATTTGAGTTCCTGTCTGGGGATCAAGCACATTCACCATGGCAAAACCCATCTGCATATCGATTAATTGTCCTGCCAGCTGTATAGCGGCAAAAATCACATAGGCCACAAAGCCTATACAATAGCCGATAAATATCTCCAGTACGATGGCAGCAATAAATGCAGCTGGAGTAGCCAGGTTTACTGCATATGGTACCGATACATAATAGGACATCAGACCTGCCAGGAGAATAATTAATAAGATCTTGACCTTGCCCGGCAGCTGCCGGCTGGCAAAAATAGGAGCACTCAAAAACAAGCCGGTCAGACGACCTATGAGCATTAAAAAAGCATCCAGTGCAAAGGACACAGGCCATTACCACCTTATAAACTATAAAGATATCAACCCGGGAATGCTGGAATATAAATCCAGGGTAAACGCAGTCAGTACATTCAGCATCCAGGGTCCAAAAATAATCAGCACCAGAAATACAACGATAATTTTAGGCACAAAAACCAGTGTAATTTCCTGTAGCTGGGTAGTGGCCTGTAAAATACTGATTAATAAGCCTGTAATCAAGGCAGCACCTAAGATAGGAGCTGCTACTAACAAAACGGTTAACACCGCTTCATTGGCTATGCCTAGCACTACATTTTCATACATATTTCAATCCCTTCCCCGTTAAAAAAGATAGCTCTTTCTACCACGCTAATGAAAACTTAAAATTAATGATTGAACCACCAGATTCCATCCATCCACCAGCACAAAAAGCAAAATTTTAAAAGGCAGTGAAATCATCATCGGCGGTAACATCATCATCCCCATCGACATAAGAGCACTGGCTACAATCATATCAATCACTAAAAAGGGAACAAAAATTATAAAGCCAATCTGAAAAGCTGTTTTCAGCTCGCTGATAACAAAGCTGGGAATCAGTACATAATTAGGAATGTCGGCAAAATTCCTGGGCCTTTCCATATCTGACATCTTGACAAAGAGAGCCAGATCCTTTTCCCTGGTCTGCTTTAACATAAACTCCCGCATCGGCTCCATACTTCGTTCAT
>DUSB01000014.1 GCA_012840625.1 Syntrophomonadaceae bacterium | reverse complement strand
GAGCATAACCAGAAACTTCAGTTTACCATCCTGATTGGGGACTACATTTTTGGCCGCATTTTAAAGCTCTTGCTAGAAGCTGAGGCAGGTAGTCTTCTGGACGATTTTTCGCAATTGATGTGTGAAATCAGTGAGGGTATGATGCTGGAGTTCAAAACCGATAGCGCGGTGGACTTTGTTTTACAGAAAACCAGGGGATCATTATATTCCACCGCGTTTCTAACTGCAGCCAGGATGGCCAGGCTGGATAAAGAACAAGTCAGGGATTATGAAGAAATAGGCTATCATCTTGGTCTGGCTCTCGAATTAATGTATAAACAGGAAAACACTCTATCGGAGCAGTATCGTATGGAAACAGAAACGCTTATTGAGGAATTTGGTCTGCATTGCAGTGATACAGCCTACATTCTGGAGCCTTTTGTCAGAGAGCTTTTTAAGGGTTTTCTGGTTATACCAGCAGCAGTTGGCTAGAATGATTTGACCCTGCTAATACATTTAAACCGTGTGGCCCTGATCTAATGCAGGGCTATTCATATCTATAAAGTGAGGAGGTTATGCGTTTTGGCCTATAAGGACCTGCGCGAATTTATTTATAGATTAGAACAAGAAGGGGAGCTAAAACGAATTAAGGCAGAGGTTGATCCGGTATTGGAGATTACAGAAATTACCGATCGGGTCAGCAAGGCTTATGGACCGGCTCTACTCTTTGAAAACGTCAGGGGTTCGGATATGCCGGTTCTGATTAACGCTTTTGGCAGTCCCCAACGTATGGCCATGAGTCTGCAGGTTAATCAACTTGATGATATAGCCGATGAAATTATGGCGCTTTTAGGTATTGCTGATCAGATCCCTGAAGGATTTTTAGATAAGATCAGGCTTTTACCGCGTTTGAAAGAACTGTCCTCCTTTTTCCCCAGAATGGTCAGAAAAGGAGCGTGCCAGGAAATAGTTCAATATGAGCCGCGCCTTTCAGAAATACCGGTTTTACAATGCTGGCCACAGGATGCAGGGCGTTTTATTACTCTGCCGCAGGTTTATACCCATGATCCGATAAGTGGTAAAAGAAATGTCGGCATGTATCGCCTGCAGGTCTACGATGATAGCACTACAGGTATGCACTGGCATGTTCATCATGACGGAGCGGAGAACTTCCGCTTGAGCCGTCAGGCAGGTAAAGAAAAGATTGAAGTGGCAGTTGCCCTGGGGGGAGATCCCGCTATTACCTATGCAGCCACTGCGCCTCTGCCCAAAGATATTGATGAATTGATCTTTGCCGGCTTTCTTAGAAAAAAACCAGTGGATTTAGTGAAATGTAAAACCATTGCTATGGAAGTACCGGCGGATGCTGAAATCGTGCTGGAAGGTTATGTTGATCCGGAGGAAACTCGTTTAGAGGGCCCCTTTGGTGATCATACCGGGTATTATTCCCTGGCGGACTATTATCCAGTCTTTCATCTTACCTGTATAACCCGGCGTAAAGATGCCATTTATCCCACTACGATTGTAGGCAAGCCACCGCAGGAAGATTGTTATATGGCCTTGGCTACCGAAAGAATCTTTTTGCCTTTGTTAAAATTGCAATTGCCGGAAGTAATTGATATGCATCTTCCCATGGAAGGGGTATTCCATAACTGTGTGATCGTTTCGATTAAAAAATCATTTCCCGGACATGCCCGTAAAGTGATGAATTCCCTCTGGGGCATGGGGCAGATGATGTTTGCTAAATACATTATTGTTGTTGATGCCGATGTAAATGTCCAAAATGTTTCTGAAGTCATGTGGAAGGTATTTAATAACGTTGATCCCAGGCGGGACACAATGATTGTGGATGGTCCGCTGGAAGTACTGGATCACTCGGCTCCCCTACCCTTATATGGATCCAAAATGGGGATTGATGCTACTAAAAAATGGATAGAAGAAGGACATACTCGTCAATGGCCGGAGGATATCGTTATGTCCAGGGAAATAATAGAACAGGTAACGAGGCGTTGGAGTGAATATGGCTTTGAATAAAATAAAAGTCTTTTTTTCTATGATCGATATCAGCCACAGCCTTTTCGGTTTGCCCTTTGCTTATATGGGAGCTTTTTTGGCGGCTCGAGGCTGGCCGGGAGGTATGAACTTAATCTGGATTACCGTGGCCATGGTGTGTGCACGAACTGCTGCTTTGTGTATGAATCGCCTGATTGATCGCGACATTGATGCTGCCAATCCCCGTACCTCCGGCTGGGCTATTCCTTCCGGGCAGTTATCGGTGCCGATTATATGGGGTATTACCTTTGTTTTTCTGGCACTGCTTTTTTTTGCTGCCTATCAGCTTAACCCCCTCTGTGTAAAACTGGCCCCCCTGGCGGTACTGGTCTTATGGGGCTATTCCTATACCAAACGCTTTACTTGGTGGTGCCATTTTATACTGGGCCTAGCGATAGGGATAGGTCCTGCTGGCGGCTGGATTGCGATTACAGGTACCTTTGACTGGCAGCCCTTTGTCCTGGGTATGGCTGTAGCTTGTTGGATTGCTGGTTTTGATATCATCTATGCCTGCCAGGATATCCATTTTGATCGCAGTCATGGGCTTTATTCCATACCGGCTCGGTTTGGTCAGGCAGGAGCTTTGCGTTATTCGGCTTGGTTTCATGCCTGGACAGTGATCTTCTTTATTTTAACAGGATTAATATTGGATCTGGGTTTGTTTTATTATCTGAGCGTTGTTTTTGTGGCTGTCATTTTGCTTTATGAACATAGTCTGGTTAGACCAGGGGATCTGCGTAATGTACAGCTGGCTGCTTTTAAAATTAATCACTATGTGGGGTTGATTGTCTTTGCTGTCACCCTGCTTGACTTGTACTGCTAGAGCTTGAAAGGAGAGACTTTTTTGAACAGCTATGTGGTAGCAATAACCGGAGCCAGCGGTGTGGTCTACGGGGTGCGTTTTATTGAGGCCTTGCTTTCCCTGGGCCATGAGGTGCATCTGGTGTTAAGTGAAGCTGCCTGTATAGTTCTCGAACAGGAAATGGGTTGGGATCGCCGGGATTTAGATATACTGGCCCTCCAGAACTATTTTCCCCAACAGCATTTACAGGTTTATCATAACAGGGATATCGCTGCCCCAATAGCATCAGGTTCTTTTCCTACAGATGGAATGATCATCATACCCTGTACCATGTCTACCCTGGCTGCTGTTGCTCATGGTATGTCCAATGACCTGATGGAGCGCACAGCTGATGTAATGCTCAAAGAGCATCGGCAGCTGATTCTGGTTCCCCGGGAAACCCCCTTGAACTCGATTCATTTACGCAACATGTTAAGTCTGGCTGATATGGGGGTGCATATTGTCCCCGCCATGCCGGGGTTTTACCATCAACCCCAATCACTGGATGATATGGTAAACTTTATGATAGGAAAGATACTGGACATAATGAAGATACCCAACAACTTTTTTCAACGTTATCAGGGAAAATAAACCGGTTTACTTTCATATTATTAATTGCTACAACAAGAGCTAAGGTTATATAATGGGTAAAGTGATTAGAGGGTTAAGGGGTATAGAATGACCGATTTCGATTTATTTGCACCGGTGAGCCGTGAACTGGCCATCGTTGAAGCAGATTTAAGAAACAATATAAATACACCGCTTCCTACTATGAAAGATGCAGCCACCCACCTCGTGAAAGCAGGAGGTAAGCGGCTCAGGCCAGCTTTTGCGCTTTTATCTGCCCGCCTGTTTTCTGAATCGGTTGACCATGTTATTCCTATGGCTGTGGCTCTGGAATTGATACATATGGCCAGCCTGGTGCATGATGATGTGATTGATGATTCTTCGATGCGCCGGGGCAGGTCGACAGTTAAGCATGCCTGGGGTAATCGTACCTCTATCTATGCTGGTAACTATGTATTTGCCCGTTCTCTTTCGCTGGTGGCTTCATATGAAAGAAATGATCTGATGCAGGTTTTGGCTGACGCATCCATGCAGATCTGTGAAGGAGAAATCCGTCAGATGATGAGCTGTTATAATGTCAATCAGGGACTGAAGGATTATTTACGGCGTATTGAACGCAAGACTGCTCTGCTTATATCAGTAAGCTGTCAGCTAGGTGCTATGATCAGTCAGGCAGAACCATACCAGATTCAGGCTTTGCGACGTTATGGATATTACCTAGGCATGTCTTTTCAGATAACCGACGATATTCTGGATTTTGTGGCTGATGAGGAAATACTAGGCAAGCCCGTAGGTAGTGATGTCAGGCAGGGTGTTATTACTCTACCGGTCTTATATGCTTTAAGATATCATCCGCAAAGAGATGAATTAGCCCGTCTGTTATCAGATAGTGAGACTGCCTTATCAGAAGCAGATCAAATTATAGACTGGGTTATTGAATCAGGCGGCATCGAATATGCCTATGAGGCTAGTTGCAAATATGCCCGAAAATCACAGGGTCAGTTAAGATATTTACCAGAAGTCAAGGTTCGAGACAATCTTCATGATATAGCCACCTTTATTACAGTAAGAAATTATTAAGAAGGCGCAGGAGGGCAGTCTATATGGCATGGTCAGATCTTTCACCGGATGAAAAACAAACCCTGGTTGAACACCTGGAAGACCTTCGTAAATCAATTCTTATAAGTGTTATTGCCATTATCATAGCGGCTGTATTTTGTTTTTATTATAGCGAACAGATATTAAACATTATTATAATTCCATTAAAATCCTTTAACGAAAACCTAGTGGTTACCGGTGTGGCAGAGGCCTTTATTGTAAAGTTAAAATTGGCTTTTCTGGCCGGATTTATCCTGGCTTTCCCTGTTGTGGTATGGGCTATCTGGCGCTTTTTTAAACCGGCTTTGTATCCCCGGGAACGCCGCTATATCTATATTATTTTCCCGGTCACAGTTTTATTATTTGTAGCCGGTGTTTTATTTTCCTATTTTGGTGTTTTGAGATTGGTGATCAATTTTATGATTTATATGGCTGGGGAAAACCTGGAAACCATGTTCAAGGTTGATCAGTATGTATCCTTTGTCATGGCATTTACCATTCCTTTTGGCATTGTGTTTGAGCTGCCGGTTGTGGTTTATTTCCTGGCTAGATTTGGCCTGATCACCAGTGAATGGCTGGCTACAAATAGAAAATACGCTTTACTGGTCATTGTCGTTCTATCTTCGATACTCACCCCTGGTGGGGATCCTTTTTCTATGATTCTGATGGCCAGTGCTGTCTATCTGCTTTATGAAATCAGTGTCTGGGTGGCTAAACTGGCCCGACCGGGCCGGGAAGGCCAGGGGAAAAAACGCAAAAAATTCTGGCGCCGCAAGGGAGATGTAGCTGAGGATCTGACTGATCTGGATCTTTCAGCTGAAGATAAGTCGATAAATAAAGACAAAACAGAAGAATAAATTAGCAGACCAAACCCAAAATCAAATTCTTTACAAATATACTGGTCTTTGTAATAATGACTGTAACAGTGATGATTAGAACTTGAAAATTGCCGCATCAAAAAACTACCTGTTAAATAAAGGGAGGCGAAGAACTTGTTTGGTTTTATTGGGAACATTGGTCCCTGGGAACTGATTCTTATTCTGGTTATTGTATTGATCGTAGTTGGCCCCGGGAAGCTTCCGCAGGTCGGAAAATCTATGGGGCAGGCTCTGCAAAGCTTTCGCAAAGCCAAGGAGGATGACTTTGAAGAACTGGAGGAGAAAGAAGAAAAATCAGAGGTCTGATATCAGGCCTTTTTTCTTTCATCACGTGATTTAACAGGAGTTTTAAAAATGACCCATTATCCGATTTATTTAAATCTTGTTAATCGGCTATGTCTGGTTATTGGTGGCGGCAAGGTAGCAGAAAGGAAAATCCAGACCCTGCTGGAATACGGAGCCAGGGTTACGGTAGTCAGCCCTGAGCTACAACCTTCTATACGCCAGTGGTTTGAGGAAGGAAAGATATCCTATATACAGGAGCCCTTTCGTCCCGATATGCTGGAAGGGGTTTTGCTGGTTTTTATAGCTACCAATCAGCCTGATGTTAATCATTACATTACTGAAACGTGTCGTTCCAGGGGCGTCCTGGTGAATACCGTGGACGACCCCCCTAACTGCGACTTTTATGTACCTGCTCTGGTTAAGCGACAGTCCTTATCCCTGGCTATCTCAACAGAAGGGAAGAGCCCGCTGTTTGCAGCCCGTCTGCGCCGTAAACTGGAGCAGTTGATTCCACCTGAGTATGGTGAATTTGTTGAGATTATGGGAGATTTACGCCAGCAGGTAAAAGCATTAGAACCAGATATTCATAAGCGACGTCAGTTTTACGAAGAAATAATGGATTCCGATATTCTCGATTTGTTGCTGGAAGGTAAAAGAGATCAAGTGGAGGAGCGCATTGAGGAATGTATATCCTGCTTACAGGAGTAAGTCATCGTACTGCTCCGGTAAACATTCGTGAATGTTTTGCTTTTAGTCCTGCAAAGCTGGAGAAGGCTTATAGTGAGCTTAAAGACAATCCCTATCTGGAAGGGGTAGTTATTCTTTCTACCTGTAACCGAACAGAGGTCTACGCCAGTACCAGGGATTTGGAAGCAGGTCAGATGGCATTAAGAAGTTTTTTAACCCGGTACTCAGGATTGTCAGAGGCCAGTCTGAATACCTATTTATATCAGTGCAGCTGTTTTGAAGCGATTGATCATCTATTTCGGGTTGTATCCGGTCTGGATTCCATGATACTGGGGGAAACCCAGATTCTGGGTCAGGTCAAGGATAGCTATGAAACAGCCCGGAAAATTAAGGCCTCCAATGGGGTTTTAAACCAGCTGTTTCAGCGTGCCTTACATGTAGGTAAAAAGGTTAGAAGCCAAACCGCTATCGATCAACACCCTGTATCGGTCAGTTATGCTGCCGTAGCATTGGCGCAGCAGATTCTGGGATCCCTGGATGATAAAAGCGTCATGATCGTGGGGGCTGGAGAGATGGGGGAATTAGCTATCCGATATTTGATGGATCGCGGCGTGCATTCCGTCATTGTCTCCAATCGTTCTTATGATAAGGCCTGTGAGATGGCAGACTGTTTAAACGGCAGAGCGGTTCAGTTTGATGAATTAGCGGACGAGCTGTTAAAAACAGATATTGTGATCAGCTGTACCGCTGCCAGTCATTATGTCATTCGGGGAGAACGCTGCCGGGATCAACTGCGGGCTAGGCAGGGAAGAGCCATCTTGATGATTGATATAGCGGTACCACGTGATATAGATCCCTCATTACAGGATGTGGCAGGGGTTTATCTTTATGATATTGATAGTCTGCAGCATGTGGTAGATGAAAACTATGAAGAACGTCAGCTTGCGGCTGCCATGGCGGATGAGATTATTATTCAGGAATTGGAAGAATTCAACAATTGGCTGGCTACGTTGTACGTGGTTCCTATTATCACGGCCATGAAAAGGTTTGGTGAAGATGTAAAGCAACGGGAACTAAAGCGAGCCTTTAATCGCCTAGGCAAAGTTACGGATCGGGAGCAAAAAGTGATAACAGAAATGGCTAGCGCGATTGTTAATCAGCTCTTACGGGGGCCGGTTGAAAATCTGAAAGAACTGGCACCTACCAGCCAAGGGCATATGTATGCCGAATTAAGCAAACAGTTGTTTGGCTTGAAGGAGGACAAGGAGCAGACAAGTTATGAGCAGTATACGAGTGGGCACCAGGGGTAGTAAATTAGCTCTATGGCAGGCGGATGATATTGCACGTCAGCTGCAGGATGAATATACCGATATACAGGTGGAAACGGTTATCATTCATACCCGGGGGGATAAAATCCTGGACGTAGCCCTTTCTAAAATTGGTGATAAGGGCATTTTTACCAAGGAAATTGAAAAAGAACTTATAGAGAAGCGTATTGATCTGGCTGTACATAGTTTAAAAGACTTGCCTACGGTACTTGATTCCCGGGTATGCATTGGAGCTGTTACCCGCCGTGAATATCCAGGGGATGTTCTGGTTTCACACAAAGCTTACACTCTGGATGAGCTGCCTGTCGGTGCACGCATCGGCACTTCCAGTCTGCGTCGGGTGGCACAGCTTAAGCATTACCGCCCGGATTTGCAATGTGTTGATTTGAGAGGCAATGTAGGCACACGCATCAGGAAAATGAAAGAGCAGGATCTGGATGGTATTGTTCTAGCTTATGCCGGTGTAAAACGTCTGGGCTATGAATCCTTCATCAGCGAAAATATTCCCTATGATATTATGCTGCCTGCTGTTGGTCAGGGAGCTATTGCCATTGAAATACGCAGCGATGATCCCATTACACTGGATTATCTTGCCAGTATCCATGATCCTACTACAGAGATGGAGACAACTGCTGAACGAGCGTTTTTAAAAGAGCTGGAAGGGGGATGTCAGATTCCCGTAGCCTGTTTGGCCACCAGAACCGGAGAGGAAATTTCTATACAGGGATTGGTAGCTTCTCTGGATGGAACCCAGGTTTACAGGGATTCTCTATCCTGTCCGGCCACGGTAGAGGATGCTGAGCAGGCCGGCCAAAAACTGGCCCGGCATTTGAATTATATGGGTGCAGAGGCAATACTGCGCGAAATACGTACATTGGGAGAGGACAGATGAAACAGAAAGGCTATGTTTACCTGATGGGGGCGGGACCAGGTGATCCAGGCTTACTAACCCTTCGGGCACAGGAAATCTTGCAGCAGGCTGAAGTAGTCATATACGATCGTCTGGTGGGCGATGAAATCCTGAGTCAGATTCATCCGCAGGCAGAGAAAATTTATGTCGGCAAGGCCTCCCGAAACCATGCCCTGCAACAGGAAGAAATTAATGCCCTGCTGGTGGAAAAGGCTGCCCAGGGCAAACAAGTTGTTCGGCTTAAGGGCGGTGATCCTTTTGTTTTTGGACGCGGTGGCGAAGAAGCTTTATATCTGCAGCAGCACGGATACGCTTTTGAAATCGTGCCTGGCATCAGTTCGGCGGTGGCGGTACCTGCCTATGCAGGGATTCCAGTTACCCATCGCGGTGCCAGCTCCAGTTTTGCAGTGATCACCGGTCATGAAAAACCGGGCAAGCCTCAATCGTCCATACGCTGGGATCAGCTAGCTACAGCCGTTGATACCCTGGTGTTTTTAATGGGAGTAGAAAACCTCCCTTTCATTGTTGAGCAGCTGATAAATGCAGGGCTCGATGCAGATACTCCCACAGCCTTAATTGCGGCTGGAACCACCAATCGTCAGCAGGTGGTGTCCGGCTGCTTGAGTAACATTGTTGATCGTGTCAGGGAAGAAGAGCTGCATCCTCCTGCGGTTATCGTAGTCGGCAATACTGTGCCATTGCGGGAGCAATTACAGTGGTTTGAAAATCGTCCTTTATGGGGGAAACGAATCATTGTAACCCGTGCTCGGCAACAGGCCAGCGTATTACTGAACAGGATTAAAGAGCTGGGAGGTCAGCCCATAGAACTGCCTTCTATTAGAATTAAACCAGAAGAAAACCTCGAAGCTCTCTACCAGGCTTTCGTGCATTTAGATTCTTATCAATGGATCATGTTTACGAGTGTAAATGCGGTGGAGCTTTTCTTTGCTGAGCTGCGCCGTAAAGGGAAAGATGTGCGCAGCCTTCATCAGGCCAAACTATGTGCTATAGGTCCGGCAACATGTCAGCGGCTGGAGGAACGAGGCTTTATTGTTGACGTGGTTCCCGAGGAATATCGCGCTGAGGGTCTGATCAAAGCCATGCAGGGACATCTTAAAGCTGGTGAGCGGGTTTTGCTGCCACGTGCACGGGGAGCCAGACAGGTGCTACCTATGGCTTTGCGGGAGATGGGAGCGGAGCTTGATGAAGTGGTTCTTTATGAAGCGGTATTGGAAACCAGGCTCCCCTCTGGGCTACTGGAGGAGGTTTTACAGGGGCAAGCGGACTACATTACTTTTACCAGTTCGTCTACCGTGAAGAACTTTGTCGCTTTACTCGGTAAAGAGCATATACCGCAGTTTGATCAAGATGTAAGCGTGGCCTGTATTGGCCCCATTACTGCGGAAACAGCGCGCCAATATGGATTTACCGTCGATATTATTGCTCAGGAGTATACCATTTCAGGTTTAATCGAAGCCATACTGGAACACGAAAAGGAGAAAAACAAGATCGGGGAGGAAAACAAATGATTGGATGCACCAAATTGCTCTGTGGAACAGCCACTGTTTCTGAAGTGATAAAGCATGATGCCAGGGGACAGTTACCCCCCCGGCTGCTGCAGTTTTCTGAAAACTACCGCCCGCTGGTGGTTTGGAATATGACCAACCGCTGCAATCTGAGGTGCAAGCACTGCTATTTGGATGCAGAGGATCGCAGCTATGAGGGTGAATTAAGCACAGCAGAAGCCAGGGAATTCATTCAGGATTTGGCTGACATGGGGGTTCCGGTTCTGTTGTTTTCCGGGGGCGAGCCGCTTATCCGGGAGGATATTTTTGAATTGGGAAGGCTGGCTTATGATTCAGGTCTGCGTCCGGTTCTTTCGACCAATGGTACCTTGATTACAGATAGTGTGGCAGAAAAAATAAAAGCAGCTGGCTTTCAATATGTTGGTGTCAGTATTGATGGCGCACCAGACACCCATAATGAATTTCGCAATCATCCCGATGCTTTTCAGATGGCTTTGCGTGGCATTCATGCCTGTAAAAAGCTGGGCATGAAAACAGGTATACGCTTTACTGTCAATCGCTATAATCAAAAAGATCTGCCCGAAATTTTTGCTATTCTTGAAAAAGAACAGATACCCCGGTTTTGTATGTATCACCTAGTTTATGCAGGGCGTGGATCCGCTATGGTTGATATGGATACCACTGTAGAGGAAAAACGTGCTATTCTGGATTATGTCAGCAGCAAAACGCTGGAACTACATGAAAAAGGTGTGGAAACTGAAATCTTGACCACCGACAATCATGCTGATGGTATTTATTTATATAATCGTATCCGGAACAGTGATCCAGATCGAGCTGACGAGGTAGTGCAGCTACTGGAGATGCATGGAGGATGTTCTGCTGGCACCAAATTTGCGAATGTTGATCCCCGGGGCAATGTTCATCCCTGTCAATTCTGGCAGGATTATACCGTGGGCAATGTTCGTGAACAGCCTTTTAGCCAAATATGGACTTCCGATGATCCCTTGATGGTTCAGCTGAGAGAAAAAGAAAAACATATCAAGGGCAAATGTGGCCGTTGTTCTTATAAATCTTTATGTGCCGGCTGTAGAATTCGTGCCCGTCATGTACATGGTGATCTATGGGCTGAAGATCCGGCCTGCTATCTCAGTGAGGAAGAGATCATGTTGCCATCATTATCAATTGAGGAATAAAGGAGCAAACAATTATGAGTTTTCCTGTTCACCGTATGCGGCGGCTGCGCCGCAGTGAAAATTTGCGCCGCTTGGTAAGAGAAAATGCTTTACATATTGATGATCTTATTTACCCACTTTTTGTTACCTTTGGACAGGGAGAGCGTTTGCCGATCCCTTCCATGCCCGGTCAGTTTCAGCTATCTGTAGATCAGCTATCAGCCGAGGCCCAGGAAATTAATGCTTTAGGGATTCCTGCTGTTTTGCTTTTTGGTATACCGGAACATAAAGATGAACAGGGCAGTGCCGGCTGGGATAAAAATGGTGTGGTACAGCAGGCGATTCGGGCTATAAAGGATGCCTGTCCCGAATTGATAGTCATTACAGATGTGTGCCTGTGCGAATATACCAGTCATGGACACTGCGGTGTTCTGGATAAAGAGGGGCAGGTGCTGAATGATGCCACTCTGGAATTATTGGCCCTGGAAGCCCTTTCCCATGCACAAGCAGGTGCTGATATGATAGCACCTTCAGATATGATGGATGGACGGGTGGGTAAAATTAGAACGGCACTGGATAATGAAGGCTTCAGCCAGATACCCATTATGGCCTATGCCGCCAAGTTTGCCTCCAGTTTCTACGGCCCGTTTCGCCAGGCAGCCTCCTGTGCGCCGAGTTTTGGTGATCGCAAGACCTATCAAATGGATCCTGCTAACCTTCATGAGGCTCTGCGAGAAGTGGAGCTGGATATTGAAGAAGGTGCAGATATCGTCATGGTTAAACCCGCCTTGGCCTACCTGGATGTTATTCGTATGGTCAAAGAGCGTTTTGCTTACCCTACCTGTGCCTACAATGTCAGCGGAGAATACGCTATGATACAGGCAGCAGCAGCCCGGGGATGGATTGATGGACAGGCGGTTATGTATGAATCGCTGCTGTCCATGAAGCGTGCTGGAGCTGATATGATTATCACCTATGCTGCCAAAGATGCCGCCAGATTGATACAGGCATAATGATGAGGATGGAGGGCGCATTATGTTAGTTTCGTGGAACACCACCAACCAGTGTAACATGTTCTGTGAACATTGTTATCGGGATGCGGGCGAAAAAGCACAGACTGAACTCAATACCGATGAAGCGCGTAAACTAATTGATGAAATTAGTCGAGCTGGTTTTAAAATTATGATATTCAGCGGGGGCGAACCGCTGATGCGCGAAGATCTGTTTGAATTGGGTGCCTATGCAAGCAGTAAAGGTTTGCGCCCGGTACTGGGAACCAATGGAACCCTGATTGACTCTACTGCCGCCAGAAAATTAAAACAGGCTGGTTTTTTAGCTGCCGGAGTAAGTCTGGATAGTCTGGACGCTAAAAAAAACGATCAATTCCGCAAATTGGATCAAGCCTATGAAAAAACTCTGGCCGGGATAGAAAACCTGAAACAGGCCCGGCTGCCTTTTCAAATACATACTACGGTAATGGACTGGAATGTCGCTGAGCTGGAGGCCATTACTGATTTCGCTGTAGAGCTTGGGGCTATGGCTCACCATGTGTTCTTTTTAGTTCCGACTGGTCGGGGTGCAAATATTGAAATGGAAGCCCTGCGGGTGAAAGAATACGAACAAACCATTACTCGCTTAATGGAGAAGCAAAAATCAGTGCCCATTGAAATAAAACCTACCTGTGCGCCTCAATTTGTACGCACAGCCGAGAAAAAAGGCATCCCTATACGCTTTACCAGAGGCTGCTTGGCCGGGATCAGCTATTGCATTATCAGTCCCAGAGGACATGTGCAGCCCTGTGCTTATCTGGAAATGTCCCTGGGTAATGTACGCGAAACTCCTTTCGATGAGATATGGAAAAACCATCCCGTCCTGGAGCAACTGCGCAGCCAGGCTTATGATGGTAAATGTGGTGAGTGTGACTTTCGGGCGCGCTGTGGTGGCTGTAGAGCACGCGCTTATGCCTACACAGGAGATTTTATGGCTGAAGATAAGTGGTGCTTATATCAGCCCTCAGGGGGGAAAGACTATGGACGACGTGGATCGTAAAATTCTTAATCTACTGCAGCAGGAATTTCCGCTTACAGTAGAGCCTTATAAAGACCTGGCACAGCGAGTTGACCGAAGTGAAGCAGAAGTGCTGGAGCGGATTGCACGCTTAAAAGAGGCCGGCATTATACGACGCATCGGAGGCATTATTAATGCCAGAGGTCTGGGGTGGGTTACCACCTTATGTGCTGTCAGTGTTCCCGAAGATCGCATTGAGGAGATTGCACAGCGCATTAATGCTGAACCCGGAGTTACCCATAATTATTTGCGTGACCATGAACTTAACATGTGGTTTACCTTGATTGCTCCATCGTACCAGGAAATTGAGACCATTATAGACAAAATAGAAAACGATATCGCCTTGCCTATCCATAATTTTCCTGCTGCTCAAACATATAAAATTAAAGTTTCCTTTGATATGAGGAGAGGGATGATCTATGATAATAAATAGTGTAGATCGTAAAATAATATATTTACTGCAAGGGGATCTGCCCCTTGTTACACATCCTTACAAAAAACTGGCGCAAGAACTGGGCATAGATGAAGAAGAAATCGTTGCCAGAATAAAGGTTTTGCAGGAACAGGGCATTATTCGTCGTTGCTGTGCAGTTTTGCAGCATCAAAAAGCAGGGTATACAGCCAACGCCATGGTTGTCTGGAAAGTAGCAGCAGAAGAAATTGATTCTTTAGGACAACATGTTGCCGGATATCCCTTTGTCAGCCACTGTTATCATCGCTACACCAGTGAGGAATTTACATACAATCTATTCGCTATGATTCATGCTACCAATGAAGAGAACTTATTATCAAATGTGGAGAAAATTTCACAGCACCCAGGTTTGAGTGATTATCAAATCATTCGTTCCGTAAGGGAACTGAAAAAAACCAGCATGCAATACATTCTTGATTAATATTATTAAGGAGGCCTTGTCATGCCATACAGCAAATCAGAAACCCTTTTTCAGGAGGCCTGTAAGTATATGCCCGGTGGTGTTAGCAGTCCAGTTCGAGCCTTTAAAGCTGTAGAGGGGCATCCTTTGTTTATTCAAAAAGCTCAGGGATCAAAACTCTATGATGTAGATGGGAACGAATACATTGATTATGTTTCTTCCTTTGGACCTTTAATCCTGGGGCATGCTCATCCCGCAGTACTGGAAGCCATTGTCGAAGCAGCACAGCGAGGAACCAGCTATGGAGCTCCCTGTGAAGCAGAATTGGAACTGGCCCAAACAATATGCTCGGCCTTCCCGGCTATGGACAAAATTCGTATGGTAAATTCGGGAACAGAAGCCACTATGAGTGCGATTCGCTTGGCTCGTGCCGCTACAGGACGGGACAAGATAGTAAAATTTGAAGGATGCTATCATGGACATGGAGACAGTTTTTTAATACAATCCGGTTCCGGCTTGTTAACAGCAGGTATTCCGACCAGCCCGGGTGTACCACAAGCCACTATCCAGGATACACTTCTGTGTAGATTTAATGATGCTGCATCGGTTACGCAAACTTTTGAAAAACATGGTGAGGAGATAGCAGCTGTAATTGTAGAACCCGTTCCGGGCAACATGGGCCTGGTACTTCCCCAGCTTGGTTTTTTAGAAGGATTGCGTGATATCACCAGAAAATCAGGTAGCCTGCTCATTTTTGACGAAGTGATTACTGGTTTTCGCTTATGCTATGGTGGTATGCAAACCATTACAGGTATTACACCTGATTTAACCACCCTGGGGAAAATAATCGGTGGTGGCCTGCCAGTAGGGGCTTATGGTGGCAGGAAGGATTTAATGGATATGGTAGCCCCGGAAGGACCCGTTTACCAGGCGGGCACCCTCTCCGGTAATCCCCTGGCCATGTCGGCCGGCTTGGCCAGTTTACGCATGCTGCAGGATGGCGACCTGTACGACCGGATGGATGTTGTCTCTTATTACCTCTGTGGTCAGCTGCAGACACTTTTTGAGGAACAGGGATGGTTTTACACTATCAACCGTATGGGATCGATGTTTACCATCTTTTTTACGGAAGAGGAAATAAACTCATATGAAGATGTTAAAACTTCTAATACCGAACAATATGCGCGTTTCCACAGGGCCTTATTAGAACAGGGCGTTTATTTCCCCCCTTCCCAATTTGAAGTATGCTTTTTATCTGCTGCCCACCAGCTGGAAGATGCAGATAAAACCATTGCGGCAGTTGAAAAAGCTCTGGCAACAATTAAATAAGGGTAAATAAGGGGCGAGCAATTTTGGCCAGTACATATGATTGGGAATGGTTTATGCAGCAGTTTGGTATAATGAGCAAGATTGATCTGACAGCGTACAAGCGTCCTCAGATGGAACGGCGTATTAATAGCTTTATGCGCTCCCATGGCGCGGAGGGCTATCATTCATTTATTTCTATGCTCCAGACTGATCAGACCTTGTATAGAAAATTTATTGAACATTTAACTATTAACGTCTCAGAGTTTTTTCGCAATCAAGCACACTGGGAAGTACTCGAGAACCAGGTTATTCCCGAACTTTTAAGCGACCGTTCCACACTTAAAATTTGGAGTGCTGGATGTTCTACCGGAGAAGAGCCGTATTCTCTGGCGATGCTCATGAAAGAGCGCTTTCAGTCGCGAAGTGATAAAATACTAGCTACAGACATAGATCAGGATGTCCTGGATAAAGCCAGCCAGGCGATTTATACGGAAAAAGCTGTCAGCACGCTGCCACCCTACTATGCCAGAAAATATCTGGTCCGGGAAGGAGAGTACTATCGTCTGTCTGATGATATCAAGCAGATGGTTACCTTCAAGCAGCATGATCTTCTGAAGGATCCGTATCCTAGGTACAATGACCTGATTTTGTGCAGAAATGTAGTGATCTATTTTACCGAGGAAACCAAATGCCGTCTCTATCAGAATTTTGCGGATGCCTTACGTCCGGGTGGGGTTCTTTTTATTGGCAGCACCGAACAGATTTTTCAGGCCCGCGAATTGGGGCTGAAATCTATAGCGACATTTTTCTACCAAAAACTATAACCATCGACTGATTAGACGGAATATGTCATGCAAAAAAAACACAGATTGCGGATAAAAAGCAGGAAATCATTTTTTTATCTAGAAAACATAGATGTATTCATGCCTTTTTACAGGTAGTGGAAATATCCACCCATTGTTTTTTGCAGACGGTAAGTTTGCCGTAGGCAATTTAAAATTAGATAGATGCGTGTTTACGGGGGTGATGGGTTCTTTTAAGGTGTTACCAATAAGTTCAAGGGTATTAACCCAAACAGAACCAATTATTGAAAAGGAGGAATGAACTTGAAGGTTTTAGTATGTGTTAAGCAAACATTTGACACAGAGGCCAAAATCGAATTAAAAGATGGCAAAATCAATGATGCGGGGATTAATTTAATTATTAACCCCTATGATGAAGTAGCCGTGGAAGGCGCAATCCAGTTAAAAGAAAAGAAGGTTGCCAAAGAAGTAGTTGTTGTATCTGCGGGTGCTGATACAGCGATGGACGCCATCCGTACTGCACTGGCAATGGGAGCAGACAGAGGCATTCTCGTTAAGCAGGATGTAGATGCGGATGAATATGCCAGAGCTGTTGCCCTGGCAGAAGTTATCAAAAAAGAAAATCCGGATCTCATTCTGGCTGGTCATGTTGCCGCTGATGATGGTTCTTCCCAGGTTCCAACCCGTATAGCTGAGATTCTGGGCTTGCCACATGTAAACGTCATCACCAATCTGGAGATTGCTGATGGGGTAGCTACTGTTGACTGCGAAGCTGACGGCGGTACTGCGACATATGAGGTGAAATTGCCGGCTGTTATCTCCAGTCAGGTTAGCTGGAATGAGCCTCGTTATCCTTCTATGAAGGGTATTATGCAGGCTAAGAAAAAGCCAGTCGAAACAGTCGATGCAGTAGCGGTTGAAAACAAGGTAAAAGTGCTTGAATATGCATTACCCGAAGCTAAGACCGCTGGAATCAAGATAGAAGACGATCCAGAGGTTGCCGCACCTCAGCTGGCTGATTGGATGCTGAATACTGCCAAGATAGAAGTGGTTAAATAATCGGCTTTAATGGTTGATTTAGAAAACAAAAGGAGGGTAATAGATGGCTGGAACATGGGTAGTTGTTGATCAAAGAGATGGAAATATCCGTAAAGTTACGTTTGAATTGATATCCGAAGCCAAAAAATATGGTGAAGTCGCTGCTGTTTTATTTGGTAAAGGTGTGGAAGGTCTTGCCCCTGAGTTTGCCAAATATGGTGCCGACAAAGTGTATGTGTGTGATGATGACTTATTTGCCAGCTACAACACAGGCGCATATGTTGCCCAGTTGGAGGCTATGATTAAAGAATATAGTCCCAATGCAGTACTTTTTGGACATACCGTTAACGGTAGGGATTTTGCCGCTAGATTGGCACAGAAGCTTGATGCCGGTTTAGCCACTGATGCTATTGATTTTGAATTAAGTGATGGTAAAGGTGTTTTCACCCGCGCCATTTATGCTGGTAAAGCATTAGCTAAAGTAGAAGTAACCGGCAATCCGGTACTGGCTACCATCCGTGCAGGTGTTTGCGAAGTTGTAGAAGCAGACGGTGCGGGTGAAGTGATAAAACCAGCAATCGTTGCTACTGCTGATGATGTTTATCAGGTTGAAAAAGAATTCGCACCAACTGTTTCTGCCCGACCAGAGCTTACCGAAGCTGAAGTGGTTGTTTCAGGTGGACGTGGATGTAAAGGACCTGATGGAATTAAAGTGGTTGAAGAATTAGCCGACCTTCTGGGTGCTGCAGTAGGAGCATCCCGTGCCTCGGTTGACTCCGGGTGGTTAGGACATGAACTCCAGGTTGGGCAAACGGGTAAAGTCGTTAACCCCAACCTGTATGTAGCCTGCGGTATTTCTGGAGCTATCCAGCATTTGGCTGGGATGTCCTCTTCCAAATATATCGCTGCTATCAATACCGACCCTGAAGCCCCCATTTTCAGTGTGGCAGACTTTGGTGTAGTCGGTGACCTTTTCAAGGTTATTCCTTTGTTAATTGAAGAGCTTCAAAAATAGCTAGCCGTAAATAGCATGGCATACCGGATAGGCTCGCCCTATCCGGTAATAGCCTTGCACTTAGTTTAAGGAGGGAATTGAATAGATGATCTTCGGATATACCCCGCTAGAAGGTGGCTATGATGTTCCGATGCGGGTAGTAGGAGCAAATATTCCCTACGATTGGCTCGTCTACGTTTTTATGTTCATTCCCATAGCGTTCATTATTTACGGTTTTTACCGGTATGTTGTTCGCTGGCAACTCGCCAAGGGTGAAATTCACCGTAATGACCAGGTGGGAAAACGTATTGGTTCATTCTTGCTATACACCTTCGCGCAGCTAAGGGTGGTAAAGAAACCAGTACCAGGCTGGATGCACTTCTTCCTCTTCTGGGGTTTCCTGGTTCTCTTTATTGCTGCTGGCGTTGATGCAGCCCATCACTGGATAGGCTGGCCTCCTGTAGAAGGCTCATTTTATGTTAACTTCTCCTGGCTTGTAGATGTATTCGGTCTGTTAGCCATGATCGGTATCATAGTACTTGCTCTCATTCGTTACGTTCAGAAGCCGGATCGCTTGAACGATACCAAGGCAAGCGATGGATGGATTATTCTACTAGTTTTCTTAATTCTCTTTACCGGTTACGTCATTGAAGGTGCCAGAATTGCAGCACAAATTCAATTATCTACTTCGATTGAACAGATTGCTTATGAACAATCTGCATCACCAATAGGATGGGTGTTTGCCGGGATGTTTGCCGGTGCAACAGTGGATGCCGCACTAATCTGGCATCGCGTTTTATGGTGGTTCCATATGGCGCTGGCATTTACGACTCTGTCCTTAATCCCCTTTACGAAATTATGGCATATCATAGGTGGTGCGCTGGCCTATATTTTCCGTGATCTGGAGCCTTCCAGCTGTCGCATGGTGGAAAATATAGAAGAAGCGGAGACCTTTGGGGTTGAAAACATCGAAGAATTTGGCTGGAAAGATATCTTTGACCTGGATAATTGTATTCGTTGCGGGCGCTGTCAGGAAGTATGTCCCGCCTATAATACAGGTAAGGCGCTTAATCCTAAATTAACGCTTATCCAGGCTATGAAAAAACACATGGATGAAAAAGAACCCTATCTGCTGGCCTTAAAAGATCAGGGTGTAGTGGCTGAAGAAGTAGCCATGACAGAAGAGGCCGATGAGGTAGTCAGTCCTATGGAGCAAAGTCTGCTTTATGACATTGTTACTCCGGAAGTTATCTGGGACTGCACCAACTGTCGTGCCTGCATGGAAGTATGCCCCATGTTTATTGAGCATATTCCCAAAATTGTTGAGATGCGTCGTAACCTCGTTATGTGGCAGGGCGATATGTCCAGTGAAGCTCAGGGTGCTTTAACCAATATGGAACGAAATTATAACCCCTGGGGTGTTGGCTGGGCATCTCGTGCTGATTGGCTTAACGAGAGAGGCGTTCGCGAAATGGTCAACCTGCTGCCAGAAGACGGTGGAGAGTTTGAATATCTCCTTTACGCCGGCTGCGCAGTTGCCTTTGATGATCGCTACAAGAGAGTGGGCGAGGCACTGGTTAAGCTTCTCAATCAGGCTGGTGTTAGCTTTGGATATCTGGGTACGGAAGAGTTTTGCTGTGGTGACTCAGCACGTCGCCTTGGTAATGAATACCTGTATCAGATCCTGGCTGCTCAGAACATTGAGACCTTTAACAATTACAATGTCAAGAAGATCATTGTTGTGTGTCCCCATGGATATAATACCCTGAAAAATGAATATCCGCAGATGGATGGTAACTATGAAGTTTATCATTATACCGAGATCCTGGCTCAGCTGGTGGCCCAAGGCAAACTGAAACCTAGTAGTCTGGGCGTTAAGGCCAGTTATCATGATTCCTGCTTCCTGGGTCGTCACAATGGTGTATATGACCAGCCTCGAAGCGTATTGAGAGCAGCAGGCTTAAATATTGCCGAGATCGGCCAGTCGAAAGCAAATGGCTTCTGCTGTGGTGCAGGTGGTGGCCGTATGTGGCTGGAAGAAGAAGCTGCCGAAGGATACAAGCGTATCAACGAGACCAGGACGGATCAATTATTAAGCACGAATCCAGAGATGATCGTTACCAACTGTCCATTCTGTCTGACTATGATTAATGATGGAGTGAAAGGAGCCGAAAAAGAAGAATCGGTTAAGGTCTACGATGTAGCTGAAGTTTTGTTACAATCTTTGCAATAAACAAGTGAAGCTCAATTTCCTTAGTTCTGTTGCATAAAAAAGCTCTCGTTTATGAGAGCTTTTTTATATTAATAAAGAAGGAATCAGAGTACAAATGAAGAAATAAATATATAGAACAAATTAACTCACAATTGTGTAGATTTGAAATATTCTGCACAAGCGGCGAAGGGGGCGATAAATCGGCAAGTTACGACATTTTGATAGAGGTATAAAGTACCAGAGCTGCCTGGGGCCGGCAGTGAAGTGAATGTAAACGGTAGTACAGGCGCTCCGGAACCTCCACTGGGAGCTTCCGGAGCCGTATAATTGGTCTGATATTTTTATGAGGTGCAGCTGAGGTGCAGCGGTTTATGTCAGACGCGCTCCAGACACCCTTTATTATAAGGTGGGAGCCTGGAAACAGTAATGATTGCAGAAAGCATATGCAGCATTAAAACCTAATAATTATTGACTATAAAAGATTTAAAATGGAGGTATTATATCGTTATGGATTTTGGACTCAATGATGAACAAAGAATGTTTAAAAGGACCTTTGCCGATTTCTCTGATGAGGTTGTACAGCCGGGGGCGGCCGAGCGTGATGAAAAAGAAGAATTCGACCTGGAAGTCTGGAAGAAAATGGCCGACCTGGGTCTAGCTGGACTTATTGTGCCGGAAGAATATGGCGGCACCAACGCTGGCGCCCTTGTTTATGCCATGTGTGTGGAGGAAATATCCAGAAACTGTGCCTCGATGGGGGTAACCTTATCGGCTCATACATCACTTTGTACCTGGCCTATTATACATTTAGGTAATGAAGAACAAAAGCAGCGTTTCTTACCTCGTCTCGCCTCCGGTGAAAGTCTTGGTGCATTGGGATTAACCGAACCAGGGGCTGGATCTGATGTGGGGGCAACGGCTCTAAACGCCGTACGTGATGGTGATGACTATATCTTAAATGGTACCAAAATTTTTATTACCAATGCTTACTATGCTGATATCTATGTCATTCTAGCGCGTACAGGAGATAAAGATAAGAAGCATGGGAACAGTAGTTACTTTGTAGTGGAGAAGGGTACGCCCGGTTTCAGCTTTGGTAAAAAAGAGAAGAAAATGGGTATTCGCTCCTCAGCCACATATGAACTGGTTTTTGAGGACTGCAGGATACCAGCCGCAAACCTGCTCGGAGAAGAGGGGGACGGCTTCAAGCAGACCATGCAGGTTCTGAACGGGGGACGTGTGGGCATTGCAGCACAGGCCTTGGGTATTGCTGAAGGAGCCTATCAGGCTGCCCTTGCCTTTGCTCTAGAAAGGCAGCAGTTCGGTAAACCCATTTTTGCTAATCAGGGTGTGTCGTTTAAACTGGCTGACATGGCGATGAAGATTCAGGCAGCTCGCAATCTGGTATATGAAGTTGCCTGGAGAGAAGACAATGGACTTCCATATCAGCGGCAGGGGGCTTTTGCCAAATGCTTTGCTGGTGACACGGCTATGTGGGTCACCACTGAGGCGGTGCAGGTTCTGGGTGGATATGGATATACCCGCGATTATCCTGTAGAAAGAATGATGCGAGATGCAAAAATTACACAGATTTACGAGGGCACCAATGAGATTCAACGTTTAACCATAGCCAACTGTTTGAGACGTGGCGATGTAAGCAACTATGAATATTAATATGAATATTTAATATAAAATAAGATAAAAATTTCTTTCTGCAAGCACGTACCGGACCGATGGGTCCGGTAATTTTTTCCATAATTATAGGCTAAAAAATAGAAAGCTGTTTTTTAGTACTTAAATAAATGATAGAATGTTTAGAGATGTGCAGGCTCGGGCTAATAACTCTTAGATAGAAAGGGGGTTAAGGGTTGAAGATAGCCGTCTATCCGGGTAGTTTTGATCCAGTTACCAGGGGTCATATAGATATTTTAGAACGTACCAGTCAGATGTTTGATAAGGTTGTCGTGGCTGTAGTCCACAATGTTACCAAGCATGCATTATTTACCCTGGATGAGCGTAAAGAAATGATTAAAAAATCTACAAAACATTTAGATAATATAGAAGTAGAATGTTTTAGTGGCTTATTAGCCGATTATCTTCGTCAAAAAGAGGCCACCATAATTATTCGGGGTTTACGTTCCATGGTTGATTTTGAATATGAATCGCAAATGTCAATGATCAATCGACAGCTAATACCGCAAGCGGATACGGTTTTTATCATGTCCGACCCACGATATATTTTTGTCAGTTCCAGTGGGGTGAAAGAAGCTGCTTTATTGGGGGGGGATGTCAGTTCCATGGTTCCGCCTCTGGTGGAAAAAGGGCTGCAGGAGAAAATTAAGCAAATCAAGATTTAACGTTTATAATCAAAACATAAACGAAAAAGCCGCAACCTAGTTGCGGCTTTTTCGTTTATTTTATTTTATGACCGTTACTTTTACATTTTTCATACCCCAGCGTAAGGCCTCCTGGTGAGAGCTAAAGCATAAATCAATGCGATTTCCTTTGATAGCTCCTCCCTGATCAGCAGCAATGGCGTGACCGTAGCCTTCGATATACAGTTTGCTGCCCATTGGAATTACCCTGGGATCTACAGCAACAATTCCATATCCCAGCGGCAGACCGATATAGGATGGCTTGCCATAATAGGGATAGTTGCACTTGGCACAGGGGCAATAGGCGGTAGCCTTCATGGTTAATGTATAAGAACCTCGAGATGATCCACTACGTGAAACATTGCTTGCTGCTTCACGCGTACTACTTTGTGCCGTGGTTTTGTTCTCGACATTATTGGCGGCATTATTTTGTTGCGTAACTTTAGTATCTGCTGTTTCCAGAGCCTTTCTGGTTTCCGGTCCTACTATGCCGTTAACTATTATGCCAGCTGCCTTTTGAAAACGTTCCACAGCATTGTAGGTAAGAGGACCAAAAATTCCATCAGCCGTTCCACAGGTGAATCCTTTGCTGTTTAATGCTTGCTGAATTTTAGCAACTTCCGGTCCACGTGAACCCCAGAATAAATACGTACTATTGGCTTTTGATGCCGGATGAGCTATGCCCAGTTCGTATTTAGTTCTGGCTCCGGCGATTCCGTCGGTTTTAAGACCGGCTGATTTTTGAAAAGCTACTACAGCTTTATGAGTTTGGGCATCAAAGACACCATCCGCTTCTCCGCACCAAAACCCCTTATAATTTAATGTTTGCTGCAGCTTTACAACTTCAGCTCCCTGCGCACCCAGTTTCGCGTTATCATTGGTGGCTGCTTGTGTTGGGGTAGCTCCTGCAAACATTATACCGCCAATAATGAATGCAAATAAAAACATAGATGTAACTAGTTTTCTAATTCCCATGCATGAACTCCTTTCTTTTTGGTTTTCAAAGACCATTTCCATAACAGCCTGGCACGTCATAAAGTCTACTTTATTGACCATTATTAAACAAACTTCTCAAGAAAGGACATGCATGGCAGAGAGCTAGTTACGTTTGTTGTCAATAGATATATTATTTTATTAATTAAAATCATGGCATATCCACCTGATTGGGACTAATTGGTACGGGGGCTGGCTATGCTGCTAAGCAGCAGGCAGTCCTATTTATCAAGGCGTTTCAGGCTTTGTTGGCAGCGGCCAGCCAGCTCCTGGTAGAATTCGACAGATATTCGGTTGATGGTTTGCTGCTGCTCGGGAATCTCTTTACTGACTCGAGCTGGATTGCCCATGGCCAGTTTACAGGCAGGGATTTCCCGCCTGGGGGGTAGCAGGCTGCCAGCGGCTAGCATACTATGCTCACCGAGATCAAAGCTGGCATTGACCACAGCCCCCATTCCTATGGTGGCCCCTTTCCTGGCTACGCCTGGTCCATGTACAATGGCAGCATGACCGATTAAGACATTTTCCTGTATTTCTAATGCGGTGGTAGGTTCGGTATGCAATACAGCATTCTCCTGCACATTGGTCCCATCGCCAATGCTTATGCTTCCGTAATCACCCCGTATAATAGCGCCCGCTCCGATATAACAGCGCTCTCCAATGCTTACTTCTCCAATGACTGTCGCCTGGGGATGAATAAAAGCAGTCGCAGCGATCACCGGTCTTTTTTCTTCAAATTCATAAATCGCCATAATATCCTCCTCCAATAAAATAGGAATTTGCTTATTGCCGTTAAGCAGACAAGTTTTTGTCTATGTTATACGAAAAGAGATGAAAATCCTGCCGGATGTTCTTTTTTTCCGAACATTTCCATAATTATATCAAAGTATACTTCAGCCGATGTTGGTCAGCACAAGCAAGTACTTTATAAAAGTCTGCCATATTCAGCAAGGGCGGATACGGTTGACTGTATTTCAATTATAGGAAATGAAAAAAGCAAACAAGTCAGCCAGGCTTGCTGGATAGGTACTGTATTTGCCTGACTACAAGCTCGCAGGGAAGCTTTCAAAGCAGTACAGGCGCCTTCAAATTCCTGGGGGCGGTGTTTTCTTTTTTGAATTTTCATTAATTATGAGTATAATTACATTATATTTAGTACAGTGGGGAATGACAGCAATGAAGCAGCCTGATTATTTACTAAAAATAATAGATAGAGATCAGCAGGTACGAGTGTTTTTGTCGCATACAACCAACCTGGTGGACGAGGCCTGCCGCCGCCACCAGACATCCGCCACGGCATCGGCCGCTTTGGGCAGGGTGTTGACGGGGGCGGTTATGATGGGAAGTGATTTAAAAGGCGAGGATGATATCGTTACCCTGAAGTTTGACGGACAGGGTCCGGCCGGGGTGATTATGGCTACCGCAGGT
>DUSB01000164.1 GCA_012840625.1 Syntrophomonadaceae bacterium | reverse complement strand
TTTATCGGCTATATCATGATCGCCTTTCATCGCGAAAAGAGAGGTTTACATGATATCATAGCCAGAACCTATGTAATAAGAGAAAGTTAGGTGCCTGGCACCTAACTTTCTCCTTGATTGTGAAATTAAGTATAAAGCTCGTCGATATAATGCTGATATTTTTTCTGGATAACGTTCATTTTTAGTTTTTGGGAAGGCGTTACTTCACCATTGTTTTCTGTGAAGCGGAAGGGTAAAATTTTAATTTTCTTAATGCGCTCATAATCTTCCAGCTGCTCATTTACGCGGTCAATCTCAGCCTGTACAGCGTTTACGATGGCTTCCTGTTCAACGATAGCTGTGGGGATTTTGACGCATACCGGGATGCCGTTCTGGATATCGTATTTCACCTGATTTTCTTCCAGGGTAATTCCACGGGATTGTAATACGGCCAGGATGATATCTAGATTGGGCACGACCAGAGCAGAGATGTATTTTCGATCCTGCCCGAAAACGGCTACCTGATCCAGCAGAGGACTGGTGTCACACAGGGATTCAATCTTGACTGTGGAAACATTTTTACCGGTGTCCAGGATGATCAGGGATTTTTTGCGATCGATGATACGTAGCCGGCCCAGTTCATCGAATTCCCCTATGTCGCCGGTTCTAAACCAGCCATCCTCAGTAAAGCATGTAGCGTTGGCTTCGTCATCTTTAAAGTATTCTTTAATAATTCCATTGCCTCTGAGGAGTAGTTCTCCATCCTCATCCAGCTTCATCTCCAAACCAGTGGGCGGACCTGTCCAGCCTACTTTGTTGGAATCAGGTGGTGCTTCGGTAATGCCGCCTCCGCTCTCGGTGGAACCATAACCATAACCAATCGACCATGTACCCATACCCAGGTATTTGCGGTGCAGTTCGGGATCCAGTGCAGCCCCGCCGCAGTTAATATCCCGCATTTCTCCACCCCATACATAATGAAAGCGCCAGAAAACCATATCATAAGCCTTTAACCATTCTTCACGTAAGTCACCACTTAGCTGCTCTTCGTAAGGAATGGTGGTGTTGATACAACCATGTTCATCTTCCAGTGCATAGCTGGTACGCAGTGCTACATCCATAGCCCAGTCCCAAAGCTTCTTTCCTTCCTCGGTAGCGGAAAATTTCTGTTCCAAAAGCAGGTACACACGGGATAAAATACGGGGAACCAGCATGACCCAATTGGGTTTGATGATCTGCATATCATCAAACATGGTAGCTGGTGACTCAGCAAAACCAATCATAGCACCAATAGTCAATGCCCCATAATAGTCGTTGATTTTCTCCATAATGTGAGAAAGGGGTAAGAGGCACATGGTAACAACTCTGTAGTCTTGAGGATGTCCGTGATCAGCGAAGTATTTTAATCCGTGTTCGATCGCCCAGATAATATGCTTATGGGGATGCAGGACTCCTTTCAACGCTCCCGTAGTGCCGGAGGTATAGACTAGTATGGCAGGACTTTTTGCGTTCAGCTGCTCATGGCGTTCCTTCATTATAGGAAGGAGTTCTTTTCGTGCCTGTTCTCCCATTTCCATTAGTTCATCCAGACCGTAAACGCTGCTGCCATTACCCTTAAAGCCTTTTTCCAGACAGATAAGGCCTTTAACCGTAGGCATCTCATCTAAGTATGCCTGTATCTCCTCGAGTCCCTGCTGGTCTTGGACCACCAGAAACTTCATTTCACTATGATTGGCAATAAAAACAGTATCCTTTTTTAACAGGCTGGGGTAAATGGAAACAGATGCGGCACCTGCAAACAGACAGGCCATATCGGCCCAGGTCCAGCGCACCGAGTTAGGTGCTTTAATACCTATAAAATCCCCCAAATTGGCACCCAGCTTTATAAAGCCCATGGCTATGTTTTCTACTTTTTCAATCAGTTGATTATAATTGATCGTAATCCATTGCCCATCTTCTTTGTATAAATTGGCTCCACGACTGCCGAAATTGGCCTGGCTGTTGTAAAGGGCCTGGGGGATGGTATGGATGTGCTTTCCGAATTGGTCTAATAAAAAGGTAGGTTCCATGTTTTACTCTCCTCTCCAATACTTATCGTTCATGATCTCCTTCATAATGGTCTATTTCCCCTTAAATTCAGCTCTGCGATTTTCGAGAAAAGCCTGCATGCCTTCTTTTTGATCTTCGGAGCTGAACAGCATAGACCAGCTAATTTGTTCCAGCCGGCATCCAGTTTTTATATCTGTATCCCGGGATGCATTGATGGCTTGTTTGGCTGCTCGCAGGGCCAAGGGGCTTTTTCTAGCCATTTTTCTAGCAAATTTTTCTGTTGTTTCCAAGACTTCTGCAGCAGGGACCACTTTATTGGCAATTCCCAGGCGGTAGGCTTCAGCGGGATTCATAAAATCGCCGGTAAAAATATATTGCTTGGCGATGTTGGTGGATGTTGCCCGCGGAAGTCTCTGGGTTCCTCCTCCTCCAGGGAAAATGCCCAGTCTGATTTCTGGTAGTCCCAGCACTGCATCTTCAGCGAAGATAGCTATGTCACAGGCCAAAGCAAATTCAAATCCTCCCCCTAAAGCCAGTCCCCGTACTGCCGCCAGGATAGGCTTGGTATGTTCTTCAACGGCAATAAAGTTTCTACTTACTTTGTTAATAAATTCCTGGGCTTGAAAAGGAGTGTAAGTGGTCATTTCGCTAATGTCTGCACCAGCAGCAAAAGCGTGTTCAGTTCCGCAGACTATGATAGCCTTTACCTGCGGATCCTCCTGATACATCATAGTCAATTCATAAGATTCATCTAACAGTTTTGTGTTGACCGCATTCATTGCTTTAGGGCGGTAAAATTGCATATAAGCAATATCACCTTCCACCCATGCACGAATGGTCTTAAAATCAATTCCCCGATACGCTTCCATCATAAAATTCCCCCTTTTGCAACCTTCCCCAGAGAAAAGATTGGAAATAATGTATTATATTACTTATTATAACACGATGACATAAATATTACAGGTGGCAATTTTATGGATTACTTTATTCTGGCATAGACTAAAGACAACGCAGGGAACTTTTGCTTACTGGAAGTCCATTTCAATATAATTTCAAATAGTAATAAATCATTATAAATAGTGATGTTGGGCAAGGTTAATAGAAGCAATCTGCGAGGGGTAAAAGCATTATAGCTACTTTATTTTTGGTTTTACTGTCCCGGGCAGGCAAGTATGGGTGGATGTTTGCATAAACATATTCCAGGGGACTGCTTATGGTTATTGATTTAAGGGGTACTGGTGCTAAACTGGCATTGGTGCTGGTGTTCTGCTGTATCCCGTTTTTCTTTCATCATGGAAAACAGGTTAAGGAAAAACAGGTTGAAAAGCCAGTTTTGGTGGGTGAATTTATTTCCTGGACCGAGGTAGATAAGCTTTTTCCACGCTATGCGAAAGCAAAGATTATAGATGTGGATACAGGTAAGGAATTTTATGTTCAACGCAGAGGCGGTGCATATCATGCTGACATACAGCCGCTTACGGCTGAGGATACAGCTGTGATGAAGGAGATTTATGGCGGTAAGTGGAGCTGGAAGCGGCGAGCCGTACTACTGGAGCTTGAAAATGGCCGGCGTATTGCTGCTTCTATAAATGGTATGCCGCATGGTCAGGGGGCTATAAAGGATAATCAGTTTAACGGGCATTCCTGCATACATTTTCGTGATAGTAAAACGCATGGTAGCCGCCGGGTGGATAAAGCTCATCAGCTTATGGTGTGGAAAGCGGCTGGTGTGATTGAGCAGCAGATGCGCACTCACAGTGCTGAAGAAATTCTGGTTTATTTTTTTATGGCCTTAAATCAGGAGGATGACAGCATAGCAAAGAAACTTCTGCTTCATCCCTCTAAGAAGGCCCTGGAGCCTTTTACGGATATAGAAACAATCTCTATTGATCATATTAAACCGCTGGGTGAAAACTGGTTTGAGGTAAAAATGAGGGTTAGGTTTAAAAATGCTGACCGGGAGCTTTTGCGGGTGCAAAAAATTCGTATGGAAAAGCAAGATGGATATTATCATCTGGATGAACAATATCTGGGTAATATTCAGGATGATGACGTTCATAAAGTAATGGATTGGTTTTCTGCTATCCTATAGTGCATCCATTTATGGAAAAATACCTTTGCCTCCTGCCTGATCTTATCTTAAAATGGGGGAAATTATAATAAGCTTCCTGCTTATTTTCATGTTGGTTTAATTAGTGAATTAAGGCGGGAGCTGCCAGGTTGTGATTTGAGTGTTAGAACAGCGTAAAACATCTCTATTTTTATTGGGCCTGGGTCTGGTGAGCATGATATACGGTCTTATGCAGGGTGAGGCCGGACAGCTTATGCTCAAAGGGATACGGGTCTGCCTGGAATGCATAGGGATTGGATAAGCATGCGCCTGCGCCATAAAGTGCAGTTGGCTTCAACCCTGCTTCATAATGCTCATATAAAGGGTTTTGCTACCTTTTCTATTTACCAGGGTGCGGGGAAAAAACTCTGTGTTCCGGTTCTAAATTGTTATTCCTGTCCGGGGGCGCTGGGATCCTGTCCCATTGGTTCCATGCAGTTTATGCTGGCATCGGCGCAGCACCAGTTTTCTTTTTATGTAGCTGGTGTATTAACCATGGTAGGAGCCGCAGCAGGACGCTTTGCCTGCGGGTGGCTGTGCCCATTTGGTATGATACAGGAATGGCTGGGGCGCCTGTCGTCCTATAAAAAAGGGATTCCCCGGGTTCTGACCTATATAAAATATATAATATTGATATTTACACTGCTATTACCAGTATGGTGGCTGAATGCAGCCGGGGTGGGCAGTCCGTATTTTTGCCAATATCTCTGCCCGGCAGGAACACTGGAGGGCGGTCTGTTACTGGGAGTAGCTCAGCCCGAACTACGCAGCATGATGGGCGGGCTTTTTGCCTGGAAGCTGGGGGTGCTGCTTTTTTTCCTGCTGGCTGCCATCATTACCTATCGGCCCTTCTGCCGGGTACTATGTCCTCTGGGGGCGATTTATGCTCTGTTTAACCGGGTCAGTCTGTGGCGGCTGGAAGTACATCAGGATAATTGCATTTCCTGCGGCCGCTGTCAGCAAAGCTGTCCGGTGGATATTAAGGTTTATACCCAGCCAAATAGCCCGGAATGCATTCGCTGTTTGCAGTGTATTGACGAATGTCCCCAGAATGCACTGCACTTTAGTATTCGTTCCTACAGTATGACAGCCGGAGATCAGCAATGCTAGCAAAAGGAGGATATATCATGAAGATACTTCGCAGTCGAGGAGGGATCTATTTATTACTCCTGCTTATGGCTATAAACCTGGCCGGATGCAATCAGGCAGAGGAAGCGGGTGATGAAGCGGTCATCGAACAGGCACCGGCTTTTACCCTGCCAGAGCTGCAGAAGCAGGAAAATCTCTCTTATCCGGAGGATTTTGCCGACCAAAAGGTAATACTAACCTTTTTTTCTATGGGTTGAGGCCCCTGTGTTGATGAGGTGCTGCAGTTGCAGCCCTACATTGATAAATGGAAAGAAGAGGCTTCCTTCCAGTGGATAATTATCAGTGGTGATGATCCCGATGACTTAAAGGATTTTATAAAAGAGAATGAAATCACTGCGACAGTGTTGCTGGATACGAGGTGGGAAGTATTCCAGCAGTACCAGGTTCGCTATACCCCAACGCAAGATTTAATCAATACTGATGGTACGCTTTTTAAGCGTCAGGTAGGATGGGATAAAAACAAAGCGCTCGGCGAAATTCAAGCCTGGCTGCTGGATTCCTGAAGGCAAAAATATGATAAATTAGATGCGCGCAATAATTTGCTTTATGATTTGTTCCTGAAGCTGGTCTAGCTCATCAAAGTGCATGGCGGCAATATAGATGGCTTCAAGCTCATCATGTCTTTCTTTAGCATACCGAATCAGCTGGCTGGCATCCTGTATGGCATCGATAAGCCGATTTTGAGTCTGGTGGATACGTTTGGCCCAGGGATCGATGCTGGTGGGGTTAAGGAGCTGGTCAAAATCCAGCAGGCGCAGGTACTGGTGTTTGGATAAGTGGGCCTCATAATCTACGAAGATGCCCGAGATGTCAAGCAGGGCTATCTCACGTTCAGGGGCGATGAGCAGATCGATTTCATCAGGGTTAAAAGGATTGTGGTAATGTTCCAGGCCGATACCGCTTATAGCACACTGCCGGGAAATAAAATGAAAGAGTTCACTTTTCCCTGAGCCAGGGCTGCCTTTGACGGCAAAAAGCTGTATTTTCTCCGGGAGAAGGCTTTCCACCCTGGTGACGATTCCCTGTGGTGTAATGGCGGCAGCAAATAGATGCCGGGTGGGAGCAGGGCTGCTGACCGACCTGGTGGCCATGAACTCGCTTCCCAGAGCCATGATATTTTTCTTAACCCTGGCTTTATCTATATGGTGCTGGTAGTAATATTCCCATTCCTGGTAAGCGGTATAGGCTTCACGCAGTCTGTAATAAGCAAGCTGGAAAAACTGACTTACTTCATCTGTTAAGAGCTGGATGGAATGGCGCTGTGCCTGCAGTCGATCACCATCCCAGTAGTTGCCCAGAGGAATGATATCATCATAAGCTCCCGGATAACGAGGGTCTACGGTATGGGGCGCGGTTCCATCCAGGATACATATGCGGGCATCGATAACCACCGCATCCAGTGCCTGGTTGTCTGATGAACACCAGTGATACTCCAGTTCATGGGCATTAAAATGTTCCCCCACTTTTTTCATCAAACTGGATTTTCCTGTTCCTGGACCGCCTTTAAGAATCATTTTATACTCATCCTGGCCTGCCAACGGTAGAATATAATCATAAAATGAGTAAAAACCGTAACGGGTATTCCCCCCGGGATAAATATGTCGTATTGTTTTCACCTTCTCACCTCATCCTTATTGTTTCCTTTTTACGTTAAAGATATATGCATGGTGGGAAGGAATTACGCCAGTTATTCCTGGTACACTGAAACACGGATGAAGCACAGGATCATTCCTGTGTTTCATCCGTGTTTCAAGGGATTAGTGGTGGTGATGGTGGGGATGATTGCAGCCGGACTGGCAATCGGTGGAGCGGCGTTTGTAACCGGCTTCTTCCAGGGAGTTGCTTACCTGCATGCGGATCATAGCCAGATATTCACGGTATAGGAGCTGTTGTTCCTGTAATTCCGCTTTACTCAGGCCCTGACTGCTTTTTTTACGGGCTAATTCATTAATTCTCTGTATTTTCTTTTCATCCATATTGCTTAAAACTCCTTTTTTATAATGGTCGGCTAGAGCAGATGAGCTTATGGTGATTCTGCCTGAAAGTGGTTTTGCTTTCTTGTAGAAGCAGAGAATCGTCTATAATAGATAGTGTTGAACGATTATATGATCATAATTCTTATATACATTATGAAGGATGGGTGTTCATGCAGCAAGTACAGACTAGTTGGTTTATGCATAAAGATCAATCCCCAATAGCACAAGATTTATCAACCGAATTGAATATTTCACCAATTATTGCACAGCTGCTGGTGAATCGTGGTATCCATGATCTTGCTCAAGCGCGTTTGTTTTTATACGGATCCCTGGATGATTTACACTCTCCCCATGAGCTTGGTGGGATGGAGGAGGCAGTAACCCGTATCAGACAGGCGATGCAACAGGGAGAAAAAATTGCTATCTATGGTGATTATGATGTGGATGGGGTTTGCAGTGTTAGCATCTTGCTGGACTGTTTTCAGCGTTTGTCCTATCCAGTAAATTATTATATTCCAGATCGCTTTGAAGAAGGATATGGCTTGAATGCTACAGCGATTCAAACCCTGGCAGATCTGGGATACACGCTGCTGATTACGGTGGATTGCGGGATCAGTTCAGTGGCGGAGTGTGAACTGGCTCGAGACTATGGTATGGAAGTCATTATTACTGATCACCATATACCGCCGCCTAGGCAGCCGGAGGCTATCGTTATCAATCCCAAGAATGATGATATTGAAGCAATGTATAATCTGGCGGGAGTGGGGGTAGCCTTTAAACTGGCCTGTGCTCTGTTGGAGGATGATCTACCAGATTACTGGCAGCAGTGGCTTGATTTGGTGGCGCTGGCTACTGTGGCTGATGTGGTACCCCTGCAGGGGGAAAACCGCATTCTGGTTAAATACGGTTTACAGGCACTGGCAAACAGCCAGCGTCCGGGCATTCAGGCTTTGTTAGAACTGACTGGCTTATCCGGACAGATACTCAAAACTTGGCATATCGGCTTTGTTCTCGGACCGAGGATCAATGCGGCTGGACGTTTAGATACTGCGGATCATAGTGTGGACTTATTAAGTACACGGGATACTAAACAGGCGTAGCAACTGGCACAGGTTTTAGAAGAATTAAATAAAAAGCGTCGCCGTCTGGAAGAGGAAATTCTGCGGCAG
This sequence comes from Syntrophomonadaceae bacterium, assembly GCA_012840625.1. Taxonomy (GTDB): domain Bacteria; phylum Bacillota; class Syntrophomonadia; order Syntrophomonadales; family Syntrophomonadaceae; genus DUSB01. Next base: position 7,693 of record DUSB01000164.1, on the reverse strand, counting down.
GCTCAGGAACAGATTGCAAGGGAAGGTTTATCTGAGGATGCGGTACTGGTGGTGGCAGAAGCAGGCTGGCACGAAGGCGTCATTGGTATCGTGGCCTCCAAACTATCGGATCTATACCACCGTCCCTGTATTGTAATAAGCTGGAATGGGGACAGGGGTAAAGGGTCGGGGCGTAGTGTCGAAGAATTTGACCTGTATCAGGCTTTGCAATACTGTACGGATTGCCTGGAGCAGTATGGTGGGCATGCTATGGCGGCGGGTTTGAGTCTGCAGCAGAAGCAGCTGCAGGTGTTTCGCCAAAAAATAAATGAGTATGCCCGGCAGCAGGGATTGGCTACAGTGGTGAAAAAGGCCTATGTCGATTTGGAGCTGAAACCAGAGCAGATTTCTCTGGATCTTTACAGCCAGATCGCTGCTCTGGAGCCATTTGGGGAAGGAAATCCCCAGCCTGTTTTTGTGCTGCGCAATGTGGAATTGGATCGGGGAAATTGGGTTGGAGGACAGGAAGACCATTTTCGTTGTACCCTGAGTCAGGGTGTAGAACTGATTGCCTTTAACCGACCGGAATGGAAAGATCGTCCCTTTGGGCTTTGTCTCTATGATATTTTTTTCGTTTTGAAGAAGAATGAATATCAGGGACGGGTGAGCACCCAGCTGCAGGTTCGAGATATACAGCCCAGTATGCTGGAAGCAGCGGGGCGGCTTCAGCAGCGGTCCGGAGATAGCAGGCCGGGATGGGTAAGGGAGATTTTGTCTGAATTGATTCAGGCGCGGCCGGTGCTGGTGATCTATCCGACTTACCGGGCGCTGCGCAAGCATGCACCGTTGTTGCAGGCCTATTTTCATCCGAGCAGGATTTTTTACCTGCATGGGCATCAAATGGTGGTGGAAAGAGAGCGGATGCATCGATTCTTGCAAAGTAGCCGGCCGGGTGTGTTTCTTTCTACTATTCCTTATATGCACTATTATATGAAGCATTACGAACTTCCCCCGGCGCTGCATAAAATTGTTGCTTTCTGGTTGACGGAAAAGGGAATCGCTGCATACAGCCGACTGGGCTGTGAACTGATCCACATTGATCTGCCGGATTATCGTCTTTTCTCTGCTTCTGGATGGCCGGCTGTCGATCAGCAGCCTGCACTGCTTTATGCTAATCTACCGGCGACTATTCGCTACTGCCAGGATAGGTATCCTCAGGCCTATGTTGAGGTAGGGATTCGGGATGCGGTAGATCGTTCTCTGCTGCGCAAGCGTTTTCATGATGCCGGGAGCGGGGTTTTTATCAGCGATGGGATGCATGCAGCCCCCAATCGGTGGAGCCTTGATTGTCAGACTTTGCTGGCCGATCCACCTTTGGGAGCCTATGAAATAGCGGCTTTCTATGATGATACCCTGGAGGAGAAGCAGCCTTTTCCGGTACAGGTCTTATTTGCACATGAAGAGCTGGAGATGAATACTGTATTTCTGGAGCGGGTGTATCCAGATTTAGAGCTGGTCAAGCAGGTGCTGGCCGGCTTGATAAGTATGAAAAAGGAAACCGTTCAGGCTCCAGAGGCGGCTTTAGCCCAGGTGGTATCAAAGCATGGTGAAGAAACTGTTTCCATACGGCAACTGCGATCAACGCTTCATATATTGTCGGATCTAGGCTTGTGTGAGATACAGAAAAGAGGTAGTATTATGGCAATAAAGTTTGTGCCGTCGAAGAGTCAGAGCTTTGATATCAATGATTCTCCTTATTTTTTGGAGGGTAGGACGGCCAAACAGATCCTGACAAAATGGCGGGGGGAAATCAGAACATGTCTGGCACGATCATGAACACGGGTCTGGAAAAAATCATAGAACGGGTTAAAAAGTATGATCGCGATGCAGATATCGCGCTGATTGAGCGCGCCTATGATTATGCGTTTGCCGCTCATGGCAACCAGAAGCGAATTTCGGGTGAACCCTATATTATTCATCCGGTGGAAGTTGCTCATATCTTATCAGAAATAGAGATGGACACCGCGACGATTTGTGCTGCTCTTTTGCATGATGTACTTGAAGATACAGACGTTCCCTATCATATCCTGGAAGAAGATTTTGGGGAAGAAATTGCGCAGCTGGTAGATGGTGTTACCAAGCTCAGTAAAATAGATTTCCAATCTCGGGAAGAAGCGCAGGCGGAAAACCTGCGGAAAATGTTTATTGCTATGGCGAAAGATATCCGGGTCATTCTGATCAAACTGGCTGATCGCTTGCATAATATGCGGACTCTGAGCTACCAGCCCGAACATAAACAAAAAGAAATAGCCCGGGAAACCATGGATATTTATGCCCCCCTGGCTCACAGGGTGGGTGTTTTCCGCTTTAAATGGGAACTGGAAGACCTAGCTTTCTTGTATCTGGATCCCGAGACCTATTATGAAGTGGCCAAACGCTTAAAAACCAAAAGGCGGGAACGGGAAGAGTACGTAAATGATCTGATTGAGCAGATCCGGGAGAGTTTAGATCAGATCGGAGTCGAGGCCGATATTGCCGGGCGTCCCAAGAATATTTACAGTATTTACAAGAAAATGCGTAAACAGAACAAGGATATAGACGAAATTTACGATAAAATCGCCATACGTGTCATTGTAAAAGATGTACGGGACTGTTATGGAGTACTGGGTATTATTCATACCATGTGGAAACCTATTCCCGGACGTTTTAAAGATTACATTGCCACCCCTAAACCCAACATGTATCAATCGCTTCATACTACGCTGATTGGTAAAGGGGGCGAGCCTTTTGAGGTGCAGATACGTACCTGCGAAATGCACCGCACAGCTGAGTACGGTATTGCGGCTCACTGGCGCTATAAAGAAGGCACCCAGGTAAAAGATAAGAAGTATGAGGAAAAGCTTTCCTGGCTGCGTCAAATCCTGGAATGGCAGCAGGATGTGAATGATACCCGCGAATTTATGGAGTCACTTAAAATTGATTTATTTGATGATACCGTCTTCGTATTTACACCGAAGGGAGCAGTGATTGAACTACCCAAAGGTGCCTGTCCGGTTGATTTTGCTTACCGGGTTCATACCGAAGTTGGACATGCATGTGCCGGGGCTAAAGTAAACGGGCGTATTGTACCGCTTAACTATCCCCTGGAAAATGGAGATATTGTTGAGATCATTACCTCCCGGCAGTCAACTGGTCCTACTCCGGATTGGCTTAATTTTGTCAAGACATCTTCGGCTAAAAGCCGTATAAAACAGTGGTTTAAGCGTGAAAAGCGTCATGAAAATGTTATAAAAGGACATGACATGCTGGAATTGGAACTGAAAAGACGGCATTTTTCTACCAAAGATTTAATGAAGGAAACCCGACTGAAAGAAATAGCAGAGAAATTCTCTTTAGGTACCGTGGATGATCTCTATGCAGCCCTGGGGGATGGTAGTTTAACTGTTAACCAGGTGGTTAATCGCATCAGAGAGGTATACTTCCCGGATAAGCCTATGGAAGATGTGGTGACCCTGCCTAGTGAAGAGCAGTCTCTTTTGCGCCGTAGCGGCGAAGAATCTTCCCTGCGGGTAAAGGGGATCAGTAATGTCATGACCCGTCTGGCTCGCTGCTGCAATCCGCTGCCTGGTGACGATGTTCTCGGTTATATTACCCGCGGTCGGGGAGTTTCAGTACATCGGGTGGACTGTCCCAATATGCAGCATTACCTGGAGAAGGAGAAGGATCGTACTATTGAAGTGGAATGGGCGGATGAAAAGGGACTTTACATTGTAGAATTAGAGGTAGAGGCTCTGGATCGTCCTCGCTTAACCACAGATGTTATGAACGTTATTGCTGATGCACGGATTCATATCGATTCTGTCTTTTCCCGGGTGACAAAAAATGATATGGCAGTGATTAATCTGAAGCTGGAGATTAAAGATATGGGGCATATGCTGGCAGTAAAGCAGAGTATTCAAAAAGTGAAAGATGTGATTAATGTTCGACGGGTACTGCCTGGAGAAGATTGAGGTGAATAATGTTTGCGTGCAGTAGTACAGGTGAGTAAAGCCAGTTCCGTGAGCGTGGAGGGTCAGCAGGTTGGTGCTATAGAACAGGGTTTGGTGGTGCTCCTGGGAGTTAAAAAAGGCGATACAGAACAGGATGCAGAATACATGATGGAAAAAATCATCAACCTGAGGATCTTTGAAGATGAAGAGGGTAAAATGAACCGCTCGCTGCTGGATATAGGTGGGGAATTGCTGATGGTCAGTCAATTTACGCTTTATGGCGATGCTCGCAAAGGGCGCCGTCCCAGTTTTACCGACGCGGAAGATCCCGGGAGAGCTTCCAGTCTGTTTGATTATAGTGTAGAATATGCAAAAAAGAAGAACATCAAGGTTGCCACTGGATTATTTGGAGCTCATATGCAGGTTCATATAGCCAATGATGGCCCCTGTACCATATTATTAGATAGCGAGAGATTGTTCTAAAGGAGAGTTGCGTGTGATATTAAAAGGTATTGAAATTAGCGCTATGGCTGTCAACTGTTACATTGTTGGTTGTGAAGAAACGCGTCAAGTGGCAGTGATTGATCCCGGCGGCAATCCCCGTGCTATCCTGGCGATGCTAAAGCAGGATAATCTGCAGGCACAGTATATTATAAACACCCATGGACATATCGATCATATCGGCGCCAATGGTGCGGTCAAGGAAGCGACGGGCGCTAAGATTCTTATTCATCCTGCTGATGCTAAAATGCTGACCAGTACAGCAGCTAATTTTTCTTTCCTGATGGGGGCGAAAGTTACCAGTCCTCCAGCTGATCAGTTCATTAATGATGGGGATATTATTAAAATTGGTAATACAGTGGAATTGGAAGTCATTCATACACCCGGGCACAGTCCGGGTGGGGTTTGTTTGAAGACTGGAGATATTATTTTTGTTGGTGATACCCTGTTTTATGGTTCCATAGGCCGTACCGATTTCCCGGGCGGATCTTATAAGCAATTGATTCATTCTATTAAGACCAAACTGCTTATTTATCCTGATGAGACCGTCTGTTATCCCGGGCATGGACCGGCTACCACCATCGGTTTTGAACGCAAACACAATCCCTTTTTAAATTAAGCATTCACTATTGATTCATTGATATGCTTCGGTGGTGGAGGAGAATAATTGTCCTATGCAGAACTTCTTGTCCTAGTGGCAGGAAGTTTTTGTTTGGCGGAGAAATAATGCAGCGTATTTATCTGGCTTCAAAGAGCTGATATCTTGTGCCAGATGATTCCCGGATTGGATAAAAACACTTGCTGGCAGGAAACCTATCCTCTCTCAGCGGCAGACAGGCATAATGATCGTGATGACTGGCCCCTTATTGCTTTTCCCAGACCTGAAGATCCTCTCAGCTATTGTCAATCCATCCCCAGGCGGGTAAAGGCTAAAGTTGACAAGCCCAGGGCCTTAAATTAGAATTATCGAGAGAAAGAATCAGTTCGGAGGAATTTTTATGGAAATTCAGGCACCCCGGGGAACCTATGATATTTTACCGCCCGAATCAAGAAAATGGCAATATATAGAGCGAGTAATCAAGGAAACGGCCGAACGTTTTGGATACAGTGAGGTTCGTTTTCCTATTTTTGAACATACAGAATTATTCGAGCGTGGGGTAGGGGATACCACTGATATTGTGACCAAAGAGATGTATACCTTTATTGATAAAGGGGGTCGCTCTGTTACCCTTCGTCCAGAAGGAACCGCTTCCTGTACCAGGGCTCTGATTGAACACAGTATCTATTCAGGTCCCTTGCCGGTTAAATGGTACTATAATGGTCCTATGTTTCGCTATGATCGGCCTGCTGCGGGTCGCTACCGGCAGTTCCATCAGTTTGGGGTAGAGCTTTTTGGCAGCAATAACCCTTATGCTGATGTAGAAGTTATTCAGCTGTTGGTAAAGATACTGGAAAATCTGGGCTTAAAGGATTATGAGCTGCATCTTAATTCGGTGGGCTGTCCTCAATGTCGGGAACGGTACCGGGAAAAATTGGTGGAGCATATTACTCCGGTTAAAGACCAGCTTTGCCCGGATTGTCAGTCCAGGTATGCGAAAAATCCGCTGCGGGTTATTGATTGCAAAAATCCCGGCTGCCTGGAGGCAATTGTAGGTTTTCCGGTTTTGTATGATAGTCTGTGTGATGATTGCCGGCAGCATTATAATACTGTTCAGGAGGGTTTAACCGGACAGGGGATAGCTTATTTGCATGATAACCAGTTGGTGCGGGGGCTGGATTACTACACCAATACCGCTTTTGAGATCCATCTGCCTCAGTTTGGTGCCGCTAGTGCGGTGGGGGGCGGTGGACGCTATAATGGTCTGGTGCGTTTCTGTGGCGGTCCTGATCTGCCTGGCATTGGTTTTGCCATTGGTATGGAGCGTCTTCTTTCTGCGGTAGAGCGTACCGGGATCGACTGGGAAAAGGATGATTTACAGGTTTTTGTTCTGGTACCTGATGAGCATAATAGAAATATAGGCCTGGAGATCTGCAATATTCTCCGCGAGGCGGGGGTGCGTACCGATCAGGATTATAATGGGCGCAGTATGAAAGCACAGATGAAACAGGCTAATAAAAGAGGAGCTAGGCTGGTAGTGATTGTCGGTGAAGATGAGCTGGCCGCCGGGCAGTTTACTATACGTGATATGGTCCATAAAACACAGCTAACAGTACCAAAAGAAGCATTGCTAGACAGGGTAAAAGAGATTTTGCAATAGATGGGGAGGAAGCAAAGACGATGAAAAGAACACATAATGCTACAGATCTGGGAACAGATCAGATAGGCCAGGAGGTTATTTTAAATGGCTGGGTCGATACCCGTCGCGATCATGGCGGTTTGATTTTTATTGATCTGCGTGACCGTTCGGGCATTATTCAGGTGGTTTTTAATCCTGAACTGGATGAGGAGGCTTTTCACCTAGCAGAAAAGGTGCGCAGTGAATATGTGGTAGGGGTGCAAGGAAAGGTCGTTGCTCGTTCGGAAGAAACGGTCAACCCGAAGTTAAAAACCGGTTTGATTGAAGTCCGGGTTACCCATATGGAGATCTACAACCAGGCTCAAACTCCTCCCTTTTATATTGAGAATGATATTGATGTTGATGAACGTTTAAGGCTGCGCTATCGTTATCTGGATCTGCGTCGACCGGAAATGCAGGATAAGCTGATCCTGCGTCATCGCGTGATTAAAATTATTCGCGATTTTTTAGATCAGCAGGATTTTATAGAGGTAGAAACGCCCATTTTAACTAAAAGCACTCCGGAAGGGGCACGCGACTATCTGGTTCCCAGCCGCGTGCATCCCGGTGAATTTTATGCCTTACCGCAGTCACCGCAGATTTTTAAGCAGCTGTTAATGGTAGCAGGCATGGAAAAATACTTTCAGATTGCCCGCTGTTTTAGAGATGAGGACTTGAGGGCTGATCGACAGCCTGAATTTACCCAGCTGGACATGGAGATGTCCTTTATCGATGAAGAGGATATTTACAGCTTGGTGGAAGATTTAATGTATGTGATCTTTAAGGAAGGCTGTGGGATAGAGATCGCCCGTCCTTTTCCCAGGATAAGCTGGCAGGAAGCTATGCTGAAATATGGAACCGATCGCCCTGACCTGCGCTTCGGTCTGGAGATACAGGATCTGACCGAGCTGGTTCGTGATGTTGAGTTTAAGGTATTTTCCGGTGCTG